>JAWOEO010000163.1:0-13815 GCA_046482755.1 Halohasta sp.
GAAGACGAAGCTGAACACGACGAAGCCGAAGAAGACGAGGCTGAACACGACGAAGCCGAAGAAGACGAGGCCGAGCATGACGCCGAGACCGGCGAGTCGACGTTTTCGCAGGGTTTCGGCGGCGATCAGTTGGAGTCGATCCGCGGCATCGGCCCCCACTACGCCGAACAGCTCCGCGGGGCGGGCGTCGACAGCGTTGCGGCGCTCGGCGAGGCCGACGTCGACGCGCTGTCGGAACAGGTCGGTGCCTCCACCGAGCAGATCCGTGAGTGGATCGAGAACGCGGTCGACCACCAGTCGGACTGATCCCGTTGGGACTTCTTCTGTGACGGACTGTTCCGAATCGAATACTGTCGCCACTACTGTAACAAGATTTAATGGCGGATTCGCCGCACCTGTAGACAAGCGGTCGACCCGGTGTGTCGCCTCCCTCCAGCGTTTGTCTCCGGCCCGCCCTGCGAGTGGCCAGCCCCGCGTAGGCTGTCACACCGGTAGCACCGCGGTCCCCGTACAATGAATCTGGATTCCCAAACCTGTGTTGTCACCGGTTCTTCCCGCGGTATCGGCAGCGGAATCGCCAGCGAACTCGGCGCTCACGGCGCGAACGTCGTCGTCAACTACCGTTCCTCCGAGGGGGCGGCCTACGATGTGGTCGAGGAGATCGAGGCCGCCGGCGGCGACGCGGTCGCCGTCCAGGCCGACGTCACTGACGGCGACGCCGTCGACGCGATGGCCGACCGGGTCCACAACGCCTTCGGTCCGGCCGACGTGTTGGTCAACAACGCTGGCATCACCGTCGACAAGCGGTTCGACGAGATGACCCGCGAGGACTGGGACCGCGTGATGGACGTCAACCTCGGCGGCGTCTACAACTGCACCGACGCCTTCTACGACGACCTCCGGGCGGCCGACCACGGCCGGCTGATCAACATTTCGAGTGTCGTCGGCCAGCAGGGCAACTACGGGCAGGCCAACTACGCGGCGGCAAAAAGCGGCCTGTTCGGCTTTACCCGAACCATCGCCCTCGAACTCGCCGCCACGGGGACGACCGCCAACTGCGTCTCCCCCGGCTTCGTCGAGACCGATATGCTCGCCGACGTCCCCGAGCGTGTCCGCTCGAAGATCCGCAACCGGATTCCGCTGGACCGCTTCGCCGAGGTCGAGGACATCACCGGGATCGTCCGGTTCCTTGCCGGCCCCGACGCCGACTACATGACCGGTCAGATCCTCGGGGTCAACGGCGGCATGGAATGGTGAGGAACTGACCGGTCGGCGCCGTGTCGACTCGGTAGGTTCTTACCGATTGGCGGCCTCTCATGTGACGGAATGTCAAGCGGAACTGCCGGGACGGACGTCACGCTCACGCCCGCCGATCGTCGCATTTTGCGGTATCTCGAGACATCGAGCGCGGACTACCCGGCACTGATCGCCTCGAACACCGGCCTCCACGTCCCGCTGGTCGAGCGCCGCTGTCGTGTCCTCGAAACGGCGGGGCTGCTCGAACCGGTCAGCAGCGAGGTTATCTACCGGCTCACCGACCGCGGCCGGTCGGTCGTCCGCTGACCGCTTAGTCGGTCAGCCCGTAGCCCCGCTTGAACAGCGCGATGTCGACGCCCACGACGAGGGCGGTCCCGCCGGTCAACACCGCCAGCGAGGTCAGGGGGTCGACCTCCGCGACGCCGAGGAAGCCGTAGCGGACGCCGTTGACCATGTAGACCATCGGATTCAGCAAGGAGACGTCCCGGAGCAGCGGCGGCAGGTCCCCCAGCGAGTAGAAGACCGCGCCGAAGAACACCAGCGGCCGCAACAGGAACTGGTTCATCATCGTCAGGTCGTCGAAATCCTCGGCGACCAGCCCGCCGACGATGCCGAGGCTCGCAAACAGCAACGTGATCACGAGCATGAACGCGACGAGGAAGATCGGCTCTTCGATCGGGACGGGCCGGTAGAGCCCGCCAACGATGAGGAATCCGAGGACGGCGATGAGCGTCCCGACGAGCACGCCGCGCAGCGCCGACGACAGCAGGTAGGCCCAGACCATCTGGGCATACGACAGCGGCGAGGTCAGCGTCTCGTCGATGTACTCGTTCCACCGGCCGTGGAAGATCGAAAACGAGGCGTTCTCGAAGGCGTTGGAGACCGCCCCAAGGACGACCAATCCCGGCAGAATGAACAGGATGTAGGGGACGCCGATGATCTCGCCGACACGATCCCCGAGGACGACCCCGAACACCGAGAAGTACAGCACGTTCGTAATGAACGGCGGGATGAAGGTATTCTTGGGTCGACGCACGTACCGGAGGATCTCGCGTTTGACCAGCGTATAAAACCCGGTCGGGATGCCGACCGAGGCGGCCGCGCGATCAACGACGCTCATCGCCCGCCCTCCTCGCTCCGGCCGCCATCTGGAGCCACCGGCTGTTCTTCCGGCTTGGAATCATCCTCGTCGACCGAATCGCTCGCACGCTCCTCGGGAGTCGCGTCGCTCTCGTCAGTGCGGGTCATCTCGACGAAGATCTCTTCGAGGGAGGTCCGGGCAATCTCCAGATCCAGGATCTCCAGTCCGGCCCGATCCAGCTCGCGGACGAGTTCCGGAGCGACGAGCCCGCCCTCGCGGGCGGTGACTTCGAGTTGGTGGCCATCGCAGTCGACCGACTCCACGCGATCGTCGCCAGCCAACAGTTCCGGCATCGTCGCCGGTGGGTCCCGAAGCTCGACGACGATCCGGTCGGCCCCACGACCTTTGAGTTCCTCGGGGGTGGCGACCGCTCGCACGCTGCCGGAGTCGAGAATGGCGACCTCGTCACAGAGGCGTTCGGCCTCCTCGATGTAGTGCGTGGTTAGGAGAATCGTCGTTCCCTGCTCGTTGAGTTCGGTGACCAGCTCCCACAGGTCCCGCCGGAGTTGGACGTCGACGCCGGCGCTCGGCTCGTCGAGGATCAGCAGGTCGGGATCGGTAATGAGCGCCCGCGCCAGCAAAAACCGGCGTTTCATCCCGCCCGAAAGCCAGTCGAATCGGGTGTCGCGCTTGTCGTAAATGCCCACCTGTTTGAGCACTTCGTCGGCGCGTTCGCGGGCCTCGTGGGCCGGAATTCCGTGGTAGCCCGCCTTGTGTTCGAGCACCTCTCGAATGGGGAAGAATCGGTCGACGTTGAACTCCTGTGGCGCAAGGCCAATCGCGTTGCGGGCCTCCTGATAGTCGGCTTCGACGTCGTGGCCGAAGACACGGGCCGTCCCGCCGGATTTCCGGACGAGCCCGACGAGGATGTTGATAAAGGTCGTCTTGCCCGCGCCGTTGGGGCCGAGCAGGCCGAAGAAGCTCCCCTCGGGGACGGTCAGCGAGACGCCATCGAGGGCGGTCACGTCCTCGTACTCCTTTTTTAAGTTCTGGATTTCGAGGGCGGGCCCGCTCATTCGGTGGCCTCCGTGGCATCGTCCGGGCCCTCGGCTGTGAGGTCGGCCAGTTCACTCGCCCGCTCGACTAGTTCGAACACGCCGTCGTCGGCCACGCCGTAGTAGCTCCACTTGCCTTCCTTTCGGGTGGTGACGAGTCCGGCGTCGGTGAGGTGGCGGAGGTGGGAGGCGACCGTCGACTGTGGGGCGTCGACGGCGGTCTGAAGCTCACAGACACAACACTCGCCGTCCCGAAGCGCCCACAGCAAGCGAAGCCTGAGGGGGTTCGAGAGGGCCCCACAGAGACGGCTCACTCGGTCGGCGACCGCAGCGTCGCCCGCCCGCTCGCGGAGGGTCGCCGCCTCCGCTTCGGGGTCGTCGTAGAGTCGAGACAGGGAGTCCGGCAACTCACCCGTCGACGCGGTAGAATCAGTCATATCGTGTGATGTCGATATGAGCTAGCTGCCTAAATACTGCGTGATTAGGCCCTGTCGTGGCTGTGTGTACCACAACCACGGCCAGCCGCTGTCGCTACTCCAGATGGTGGTAGTCGAGTTCGTGCCGTTCGTCGAGGGCCTGCTGGACCGGCTTGCTGGGCTCGCCGACCGACCGTCGACGGATCGCCGGTCCCTGCGGGCTATCGGAGACGACGAGGTTCTCCCGGAACTGGTCGTCCCGGTCGGGGTAATCGGCCCGGAAGTGGGCCCCGCGGGATTCGGTGCGTTCGAGCGCCGTCCGGACCGTCGACTCGGCGACCGAAAGCGAAAACCCGAGGTCGACGGCCAACTCGAAGGCGCGACTCGTCCGGTCGCCATCGACCCGGAGGTCGTCGACCCGACCCCGGAGCGCCTGCAGTTCCGAGAGCGCCCGTCGAAGCCCCTCGTCGTCCCGGATGATCCCGGCGTTTTGCCAGAGGATCTCGCCGAGTTCGTCGAGCAGTTCCTCGGGCGTCGACCCGCCATCCGCGGCTTCGAGCCGGGCGAGCGCGGCGAACTCCCGTTCGGCACGGCTGCGCATCGGGGCCGAGAGATCGGCGTCGCTCTCGTCGACCAGCGAACCGGTGCCGCCGTCGGCCGCGAGGCCGCCCGACCGGCACTGCTTGGCGATGTGGTGGCCAACCGGTTTCGCGACCGCGACGGTTTCGGCCAGCGAGTTGCCGCCGAGTCGGTTCGCACCGTGGACGCCTGCCGTGGTCTCGCCGACCGCGTACAGCCCATCGACGCCGGTTTCGCCCGTCTGTGGGTCGATGTCGACCCCACCCATCGTGTAGTGGGCGGTGGGGGCGACCTCCATGGGGTCGGCCGTGATGTCCACTCCGAGGGACGCAAAGCGGTCGACCATGCTCGGCAGTCGGTCCCGAACGTAGTCGTCCTCGCGGTGTGAGATGTCGAGATAGACGCCGCCGTTGTCGGTGCCTCTCCCCTCGCGGATCTCTTGGGTGATCGCACGGGCGACCACGTCGCGGGCGTCGAGTTCCATCTGGTCCGGCGAGTAGCGCTCCATGAACCGCTCGCCCTCGCTGTTGTACAGCCGCCCGCCCTCGCCGCGGACGGCCTCGGTGACGAGTCGACCGTCCCAGTCGTCGCCGTAGTGGTCGCCGACCATCCCCGTGGGGTGGAACTGGACGAACTCCATGTCGAGCAACTCTGCCCCCGCATCGAGTGCGAGCGCCGGGCCGTCGCCGTTGTTCTCCTCGTCGCGCGAGGAGTGGCGGTTGTAGATCGCACTGGAGCCGCCCGCGGCGAGGACCACGTGGTCGGTGACGAACACGAGGTTGTCGCCGGTTGCCATGTCGAACCCCACGGCACCCTCCACGCGGTCGCCATCCGACAGCAGGCGGGTGATCATCACGTTCTCGCGGTAGGGGATCGACAGCGACTGGGCTTTGTCGACGAGCGTATCGAGCATCGCCTCGCCGGTCCGGTCGCCCACAAAACAGGTCCGGCGGAACGACTGGGCCCCGAAGTACCGCTGCTGGATCTTGCCGTCGTCAGTCCGGGCGAACTCCATCCCCCACTCGTCGAGTTCGCGGATCCGGTCGGGCATCTCGCGGGCGACGAGTTCTACGGCCGCGGGATCGTTTAAAAAGTGGCCCTCCCGCAACGTGTCGGCGGCGTGGATCTCCCAGCTATCCTCGGGGTCACGGCTTCCGAGAGAAGCGTTGATGCCACCGGCGGCCCACGTGGTGTGTGCATCGCCGTAATCACGCTTGCCGATCACGAGCGGTTCGACTCCCTGCTGTTCGAGTTCGATCGCGACACGCGCCCCCGCGGCCCCGGCTCCGATAACGAGGACGGGAACGTGGATCTCCTCGTAGTCGACATCGCTTTCGGTCGCGTCTGTCGACTGTTCCGAGGCCGATGCGTCGCTATAGATCGAACTGGTTGTGTACTGGCTCATTTGGTGGGTGAGACGCCGAAATGCCTCTACTAGAATGGAGGGGATCAAGCCTCTTGAGGCCTTCGCGCCGTGAGATTAGTACACAGTAAAGTCTGTAATAATATCTATTCAATATTTGAAATAAATTTGTCCCTGCGGAGCCCCAATGGCCGCATTGGAATGGCGTCCGACCAGTCGAATAGGACGTCCGGTGACCGGTAGCCAGCACAGTCAGTTTGACCGACACAACCCCTAACCCGGTCGACGCCCGTGTTGTAGCCACGCTCTCCAATGGTCTCCGCAATCGACTCCGCCCTCCGGTCGACCGGCCGCCGAGCCATCGACACCGCCCCGTGGCTCGAACCGTCGCTTTCGGCCGCCCGCACGGCCTACGTGAAAACGATCCTCGATACCGTGGCGTGGCGACATCGCCGCCAGCACACCGCGCCGATCGACCCCTACGAACTGCTATGGGTCGACCCCCACGATATCGAGTACGTCGCCGCGGAGTTCGAGGGGCCGAAGTTCCAGCGACTCGGCCGGGTGGTCGACGGCGACTGGGACGAACCGGACATACGGTTCACCGAGACCGACATTTTTCAGGGATTCAAAAATCACTTCAACCGCGGCGTGCCGTGGGAGGAGACGGCGTTTTTCGAGCGCGTGGCCGCCGGGATCGAACTCGGTCGAACGCCGTGGGGGTGTGACTCACGGCAGGCTCTCAGCGAGCGGTGTCGACGGCTCGATGGGCTCTACGAGCGGATCGACCGCGAGGGGTATCTGAGCCAGCCCGAACTGCTCGCTGCCGACGCAGGCGACGATCCGATGGGAGCCGGACGGACCGATCGACTCGGCCGGCTGATCAAAGACGAGATCTCCGTCGACATCGGCCGCGAGGGCGACCTACTGTTTGCCGACGGCCGCAACCGGCTGTCGATCGCCACACTGCTGGGGGTCGACCGGGTTCCGGCATTAGTGCTCGTCCGACACGATCGCTGGCAGCGGCTCCGAAACCGGGTCGCCGCAACCGGCTGTCGACCGGACACACTGGCCGAGCACCCGGATCTCCGGCGGCTCGTCGACACTGACGCCGACAGTGCGGATCGGCCCCGATCGATCGAGCCGTGGCTGTAGCGGCCGTTAGGTCGGCTCTATTTCGGTTTCGTCGACTGCTGGTCTCGCCGTTCGACCTGCAGGGACCGATCAGTCGGCTCCAGAATAGCCGTCAGCAACTCCGTAGTTGGATCACCGACCGCCGCAAAAAACTGTGTGGCTCGCTGTTCCCAGACTACCTCACGGTCCGCGGTGGCCGCCAGTTCCTCGACGGTCGACTGTGTCTCGCTGTCCCCGACGGCGACACGAACGAGACCCCGTGTGGCGAGTGCGTCGACCGCCTCGGGAACCGGATCGGGGTCGCCGACGTGGGCGTAGACGACGGGCGTTCCACAGAGCGCACTCCCGACGGCGACCCGCGCCGAGTCGGAGACCACCAGCGACGCGCCATGGGCGAGGTGCGGGGTCGCCGACGGCGGTACCCTGATCCGGCTGGCGGCCAGCGCCGGGTGTGGGTCGTCGACGTTGTCGGCATACACTCGTCCGACCGTCGAGAGCGTCTCGACGACCTGTTGTTTCGTTCGTCGACTGAGCCCGCTCTCGGAGGCATTGTACGGGCTGGCTTTGGCGGTGAACAGGGCGATGGTGTACGCTCCTCCCGCGTCGACACCGTGGCGCTCCCGAACCATCTCGTCGGGTGAAAACCATTTTGGGTGGTATCGAGCCGCAGCCCCATAGAGTTCGGGCGAGAGGGGATCTCCGTCTACGGCGGTCGGTTCGTTCCACGATACCAGTCGTGCCCCGGTGAGTCGGCTTGCAGCCCGCACTGTTGGGGTCGACCCGTCGACGATCACATCGGGCTCGAACGCTCGGGTGTACCGACCCAGCCGTACTGCCCCGAGCGCCCGTCCGGCGGTCGACCCAAGCGGCGATGTTGGTGGTGTCGTGAGCACGGTATGCTCGAAGCCAGCCGCTTCGAGTCGCGCGTGTGCTGTGCGGCTTCGCCGCACGCAGATCCCGAGAGGGTGGCCGTCGCTGGCCAGCACGGTGATCGCGTGCGCCGCGCGGTCGACCTGCAAGGGGCGGTCGATACAGAACTGAACGCGCACAGTCAGGAACCCGGTTCGATCCCGACGGTCGGGCGCGTTCGGGCGACGGTCGACTGCCGGTGCAGTAGGGGGATGACGGCGTGGATGACGACTGGCGCGACCGGCCGAATACGTATAGTTAGTCTTTACCTACTCGGATAGTTCGGTGCGGCTCGGCGGTCACCGTTTCCCCGATCTACTGCATCGACCGGCCGAGGCGTCGGGTTCGGTCGCCTTACTCGACCGGCTGGCAGTGAACTAGTGGTCAGCGAACCGTTGTAGCGAGCAACCGAGGCCGGTGTTTAGGTCGCTGGCCCGCCGTACCGTCGGCGATGGGAACCGTCTGCATCTCGGTCGACGCCGAACTCGGCTGGGGGTTTTTCGACACCGACGAGCCACCGATGGGGCGTCTCAACCGAGCAGCGTGGGGCTGGAACCGGCTCCGCGAACTGTGTGATCGCTACGAGATCCCGACCACGTGGGCGATCGTCGGCCACCTCTGTCTGGACGACTGTGATGGCGTTCACCACGATCATCCACTCGGCCCCGAGCGGTTCGAGCGGGAACGAACCGAGTGGGCCGCCCGTCGGTCGCTCCGGGTCGGCCCGTCGCTGGTCGAGGACGTGCTGTCGGCCGAGGTCGACCACGAACTCGGCAGCCACTCGTTTTCACACCCCGACTTCACGGCCGAATCGACCACCGAGGCCGTCGTCCGGGCGGAGCTATCCCAGTTCGAGGCGGTCACCGACGACTACGGCATCGAGGCAACGTCGTTCGTCTTTCCGCGGAACCATATCGCCCACCGCGAGCTGTTGGCCGACTGGGGCTACCGCTGTTACCGGAGCCTCTCGCCGACCCGGCAACTGGAGCCGCTCGCGCGACGCCAACTGGAGAAGCTCCGGCAGACGACGGTCGGCTCGCCGCCGCTGGTGCGGCCACGCGTCGACGACTACGGGCTCGTCGCCATCCCGGCGTCGCTGTATTTGTTCGGCTTCGAGGGATCGGGCCGCAGCCTGGCCGAACTGGTCGGTACCGATCCGATCGTCAGGCAGGCGATCGGCGGCATCGATGCGGTTGCAGCCACCGATCGGCTGTTGCATCTGTGGCTCCACCCCAACAACATCACGACGCTGGCGGATCTCGACCGACTGGAGGCGATCTGGCAGTATCTCGCCGCCGCACGCGATGCCGGCCGAGTCGACGTGATGACGATGGGCGAGATCGCCCGCGAGGTGCTCGCCGCCGAGCCACAGTACGCCTGATGCGATCCCCGAACCAGCCGTCTACGCCGTGTTGTGTTCGGCGAGCGCCAACTGCCAGCTCGTCGGATCTTGGAGGTCGTGGCCGTCGACGATCCACCGGTCGTCCTCGCGTCCATCGATCAGCTTCGTGATCAGGAGCGTCGTCGTACTGGCCAGCGACAGCGGGATCCGGTCGTCGGGAACGAACCCGAAGGCCGCCAGCAGGTCCGCCGGAATCGCGCCGGGGCGGGCCGACACGAGGTCGACGAAGCCCGAAGCCGACAGGATCCGACCGAGCAGCGCCGCCAGTGCCGCCCGCCGATACTGACCGCCGACAAGCGGCACCGCGTCGGTGAGTTGCAGCCGTGTCCCTCCGTTCGCCGTCTTCGTTCCGGTGACGATGCCGGCGACAGGCTCCCCATCGCGGTGGGCCGTGTAGGCGCGGTAGGTCCAGCGAGGGTTGTCGAACCGCCACTCGTAGAACGCCCTGTCTCTGACGGCGTGGATCCGGTTCGGCACCGTCGTCTCGTAGAGCCGCTCGAAGAGGTCGCTCGGAACCCGGTCGTGGCAGCGCACGCTGATCTCGTCGTCGACGGGTGGGGCGGCGAGTCGCCGGCGGGCCGGGTTGTATAGCCGGAGAATCGGTCGACCGGCCCCCGCGAGTCGGGCGAGTCGGTCGTCGCCGACCAGCGAGTCGGGGTGGTGGATGCGATGGGAGAGCGCGAACGGGCCGACGACTGCACAACCGAGTTTGAGATAGCCCGGCCGGGAGTAGTCGTTCGGGACGCTGAACTGCACGACGGGCTGCTGGCGGGCCCCGTAGGCCTCGTAGGCCCGCTCGGTCATCCGGGTGAACAGCCCCTTGCGCCGGTGATCCGGATGAACCATCGTATCGCAAGTCTGGACGCCGGGCAGGCGTCGACGGCCGGTCTCGAGCTCGAAGCACAAAAACGGCCGTGCGCCGACGAGGTCGCCGTCGGATTCGGCGACGAAGATCGGGATCCGGTCGGAAGCGGGGGGGTCGACGAACCGCCACTCGAACCAGTCGTCGGTCGCCCGGTGACCGAAGACCGACTCGTAGAGCGAGAAAAACGCCTCGCGGTCGCCCGGCCTGTAGCGGCGAATCCGATACTCCCGCCCATCGACGCTCCGCGGGTCTCGGCTGTCGACCGATGCCATACGGGATTGCGGGCTACCGGCCGGTTTGTTATGCTGTCGTTAGGCGCGTCGAAAGGCAAGACAGTTATCGCCGCCGTGGGTTGATGGGATAATGAGTATCCTCGCCGAGGCGCGGGCCGTCATCGAGGCCGGCCCGGTCTGTGATAGCTGCGTCGGCCGCGTCTTCGCCGACCGGAGTTTCGGCCTCTCGAACGCCGAGCGGGGCCGGGGGCTCCGGATCGCGGTCGACCTCGACGACGACGAACCCTACGAGTCGGTCGCGCCGGCCGACTGCTGGGTCTGTGAGGGCGAATGTGGTCGCTTCGAGGAGTGGGCCGACCGCGCGGTCGACGCGATCGGCGACCCCGAGTTTTCGACCTACCAGGTCGGCACCAAAACCCCGCCGCTGATCGAGGAAAACGACGAACTCCTCCGGCTTGACGCCGGCCTCGATACGGATCGTGGCGAGCTATTCAAATCGAACATGAACCGCGAGGTCGGCAAACGGATCGGCCAACGGACGGGGACCGATGTCGACTTCGGTCGACCGGACGTCCAGATCACCCTCGATATCGAAGCCGATCGCGTCGAAACCAAGCTCAACTCGGCCTTTATCTATGGACGCTACCGCAAACTGGAGCGGGATATTCCCCAGACGGAGTGGCCTTGCCGGGAGTGTCACGGCAGCGGCCGCAAAGGGAGTCGACCCTGCGAGCACTGCGGTGGCGAGGGGTATCTCTACCCCGAGAGCGTCGAACAGCTCACCGCACCGATCGTCATGGACGTGATGGACGGCACCGAGGCCACCTTCCACGGCGCGGGCCGGGAGGACGTCGACGCCCTGATGCGCGGCACTGGTCGCCCCTTCGTGATCGAAGTCGAAGAGCCCTACCGCCGGACGGTCGACGTCGACCGCTTGGAGGGCGACATCAACGCCTTCGCCGAGGGGAAAGTCGAGGTCGAGGGCCTCCGGCTGGCCGACTACGAGATGGTCGAGCGCGTCAAGGAACTCGACGCCTCGAAAACCTACCGTGCGGCCGTCGAGTTCGACGCCGAAGTGACGAGCGAGGAGATACAGATGGCCATCGAAGAACTCGACGGAGCAACTATCGAACAGTACACCCCCGAGCGCGTCGACCACCGCCGGGCCGGCCTCACCCGCACCCGCGAGGTGCTCGATGCCAGCGCCGAACTCGACGACCCCCGCCACGCGACCGTCGAGATCCACGGCGAAGGGGGTCTCTATATCAAGGAACTCGTCTCGGGTGACGACGGCCGTACCGAGCCGAGTCTCGCGGGACTGTTGGACACCGAGGCAGTCGTTACCGACCTCGACGTGACGGCCGTCGAAGGCGTCGACGAACCGTTCGAGCGCGAGGAATACTTCTTATAAGTAGTCGGTGGCTTACAAAACGATGACCGCGTTTCGAATCGGTGTCGACGAGGCGGGCAAAGGCCCCGTTCTGGGGCCGATGGTCGCCGCTGCGGTTCGCGCCGAGGCGGCCGACCTGCCGGACGGAATCGCCGACTCGAAGCGGCTCACCCCCACGAAACGGGAGTCGCTGGCATCGGCACTGCGAAACAGCGAGGCCGTCGACATCGGCCTCGGCGTCGTCACGGTCGACGAGATCGACGACCCCGAGACGGATATGAACGGGCTGACGGTCGCCGCACAGGTCCGGGCGATTGCGGCGGTCGCCAAGGGTGGCGAGCGAGCGATCGTCGACGCCGGCGATGTCTCCGAAGCGCGGTTCGGCCGACGAGTCACCGAGGGCGTCGCCAGCGAGGGCGTCGACATCACCGTGGCCGCCGAGCACGGAGCCGACGACACCCACCGACTGGCGGCGGCCGCCAGCATCGTGGCCAAAGTCGAACGTGACAGCCGGATGGCCGAAGTAGGATCCAATTACCCCGACTGTGGACCGGTAGGCAGTGGCTACCCGAGCGACCGAACGACGAGGGAGTTCCTCGCGGCCTACGTTGAGCGCCACGGCGACCTCCCGGCGTGTGCTCGCCGGTCGTGGTCGACCTGCGAGGACGTACTGGCGGCGGCCGAACAGGCCGCCCTTGGTGACTTTTGAGGGCTGCTATCGCGGTTCGTCTCCCTCAGTCGACTCCGCATCGGGTTTCGGCAGTCGACGGATGGTGAGGAGACCGACCAGCAGGGCTCCTCCCCCCAGCAGGACGAACGCCGTATCCGAGCCGGCCGTGCCGCCGCCGGCCCCAACGAGCAGAGCTAATATGCCGGTGGCGACCGCACAGACGCCGAACACCGCTTGTGCAAGCGCCGACACTACCGGCCCGACCGCTCGGCGAACGCTGCTGGCGGCGTCGTCCGCGCGTGAGTCGGTTGCCATCCACGTACGGTATACACACCAAATACAAAACCTATCGGTTTCGTCAGACGTCTGTTAGACGTTTATGCTCGCTCGGCCCGAAGAGAGTGGTATGAGTGAACCCGACTCCGGTGTCCTCGAATCGACGTACAGAACGGTCACACCAGGTTACAAGAGTCACGACGATACCGGGATGGACCTCCTCGGTTGGGTACTGTTTCTCGGTGTGATGACACTACTGTTTCCGCTGATCCCGCTCGGGTTGGCGGTCGTCGGGCTCGGCAAACTCGCTGCTGCCCTCGGCGGTCGGCGGTAGCCGGCTCAGTTGGGAAGTCCAAACAGGTCGAACGGCGTCCCGTTGTCCGCCTCGCTGGCCCGCGTGTAGACCACGTGGGCGGCGGCGACGTCCTGAATCGCCAGCCCAGTGGAGTCAAAGACGGTGATCCCGTCGGCATCGGTCCGGCCCGGCGCGCGGTCGACGACGATCTCGCCGATCGAAGCATGGATGTCGGCGTCGGTGATCGTTCCCTCGCCGTAGGGGACGTTGATCTCCCCGGAGTGGGTCGTCTGTTCGTAGTCGTCGATCACGACCGTAGCGTCCCGAAGGATCTCGGGATCGAGTTCTTGTTTCCCTGGAGCGTCCGCACCGATGGCGTTGATGTGGGTGTGGTCGCCGACGGCCGCCCGGTCGACGATCGGCGACTCAACTGGCGTGACAGTCGAGAGCACCTCACAGCCGGCGGCCTCGGCGACCGATCCGGCCCGGATCTCGAAGCGGTCGGCGAACGCCTCGACGAAGGCGGCCGCACGCTCGGCGTCGGCGTCGGCGATGACGACCTCCTCGATCGGCCGGACGGCAGCGATCGCGTCGAGTTGGGTGTACGACTGAACGCCTGCGCCGACGATGCCCAACGACGTGGCCCCTTCGACTGCGAGATGATCGGTGGCGACGGCGGCGGCCGCGCCGGTCCGGAGCATCGTCAGCTCGCGACCGTCCATGATCGCCAGCGGGACGGCAGTTTCGGGATCCGAGTAAATCATCGTGCCGAGCACCGTCGGGAGCCCGTGGTCGGTCCGGTTGTCGGGGTGAACGTTCACCCATTTGACCCCTGCCGCGTCCCACCCCTCGCCGTCGTCGGTTGCGTCGCCGCGGACCTGCAGATACGC
>JAWOEO010000215.1:0-2562 GCA_046482755.1 Halohasta sp.
CAGATGGCGGTCAACGTCCAACTGCCGCCGGAACACGGCGGGCTCCGGGGGTCGTGTATCTTCGTCGACACCGAGGACACGTTCCGCCCCGAGCGGATCGACGACATGGTTCGGGGCCTCGACGACGAACTCCTCGAAGCCACCCTCGAAGACCGCGGCATGGAGGGGAGTATCGACGACGAGGAGACGATGGAGGCGCTGGTCGGGGACTTCCTCGATCGGATCCACGTCGCCAAGGCGTTCAACTCCAACCACCAGATCCTGCTGGCGGAGATGGCCAAAGAACTCGCCGGCGAGCACGAGGACACCGAGTGGCCCGTTCGGATGGTCTGTGTCGACTCCCTGACGGCCCACTTCCGCGCCGAGTACGTCGGCCGCGGGGAGTTGGCCGAGCGCCAGCAGAAACTGAACAAACACCTGCATGACCTGATGCGAATCGGCGATCTGTACAACACGTCGATTCTGGTCACCAATCAGGTCGCGGCCAACCCCGACTCCTACTTCGGCGATCCGACCCAGCCGATCGGCGGCAACATCCTGGGCCACACCTCGACGTTCCGGATCTACCTCCGGAAGTCCAAAGGCGACAAACGCATCGTTCGACTGGTCGACGCGCCCAACCTCGCCGACGGCGAGAGCGTGATGCGCGTGCAAAACGAGGGCCTGAAGCCCGAATAACCGATTTCTGCTGCACAACGCTCCTTCTGCTTGATTTCAGCCGATACAGCCGGTTCACCGACGCGCGCGCCGATCCGCCTGTCAGCGTCGCCGCTCCAGAAATATAAGTTAACTAACAAAACGAACGTCGACTTGTTCGGCAAGAATTGTCGTTCAGCTGGCTACCATACGACCTTATATACATATTATCGGATCTTATTTTTAACAGCTGTCTATTAATCCACCCCAAATTCAGCATTTGTCAACGATTAACCTTATACCTGTCTGTTCCATGAGCCTCAATCGTGATTCCGAAAACAACCATGCCCGTGGAGCACAACACGGTGTCCGATTGTAAACGCACAGTGCAGGTAGCTGAACTGGAGGACGACCAATGACTGATGTCGCCACTGCGGTCGAAGCGATCAACCAGACGTGGATCCTGACGGTATCGTTCCTGATCTTCTTCATGCACGCCGGCTTCGCCATGCTGGAGGCGGGGCAGGTGCGCTCGAAGAACGTCGCCAACCAGCTGACAAAGAACATGCTGACGTGGGGAATCGGCGTCACCGTGTTCTTCCTGATCGGAACCGGCTTCGAGAGCCTGATGACCGGTGCTGGCTTTGCGCCGGCTGCCGGTGCCGGCGGCTACGTCGGCTGGTTCTACGGTGCGGTCTTCGCGATGACTGCCGCAACCATCGTGTCGGGTGCGGTCGCCGGCCGCGCGAAACTCCGTGCGTACGTCACCTACACGTTCCTGCTGGCCGCAGTGATCTACCCGATGGTCACGGCGATGACGTGGGCCGGGCAGGGAACCGAGATGGGAGGCCTCGTCGAGCGTCTCGTCGGGACCCCGTTCGCCGACTTCGCCGGGGGCATGATCGTCCACGGTATGGGTGGGATCGCCGGTCTCACGGCCGCCGCGATTCTCGGCCCGCGGATGGACCGCTACAACAACGACGGCTCGGTGAACGTCATCCCCGGTCACTCGATGACCTTCGCCGTGCTCGGGACGCTCCTGCTGTGTTTCGGCTGGTACGGCTTCAACGTCGGCACCGCCGGTGCCTTCGACCTCGGTGACGGCGCGAACACGCTGAGTCTCGTCGTCATGACGACGACGATGGCGATGGCGACCGGCGCAATCGGTGCGGCTGCCGTCGCCTACCTCAAAACCGGCAAGGTCGACACACTGTACACGGCCAACGGGATGCTCGCCGGACTGGCCGGCATCACCGCCATTCCGAACACCACCACCTGGTGGGGTGCCATCCTCGTTGGGCTGCTGGCCGGCGCACAGCTCCCCATCGTCTTCGAGTTCGTCTCGGAGAAACTCAAGATCGACGACGTCTGTGCGGTCTTCCCCGTCCACGGTAGTGCGGGCGTCCTCGGGACACTCCTGATGCCGTTCGTCGCGCTGCCGGGTGTCGTGGACTCGGTCGTCGATCAGTTCATCGCACAGGTCGTCGGCGTCGTCATCATCGGTGGCTGGACGATCACCGCCACCGCCGTCATCTGGTACGTGTTCAAGGCAATGGGCGAGGCACGCGTCACCCCCGAACACGAACAGGACGGCCTCGACATCTCCGAACACGGCGTCGACACCTACCCAGAGTTCGGCAGCGACCGGATCGCCACCGACGGCGGCGACGGCATGAGCGCCGACGAGTTCGAGATCCGCACTGACGGCGGCGAAGCCGCCGGCGACATCAAGATGATCACCTCGGTGATCCGCCCCGAGAAACTCGGTGCGGTCAAACAGGCCCTCGCAGAAGTCGGTGCCCCGTCGCTGACGGTCACCAACGTCTCCGGCCGCGGGAGCCAACCCGCGAAGAAGGGCAGTTGGCGCGGCGAGGAGTACACGGTCGACCTCCACCAGAAGGTCAAAATCGAGTGCGTCGTCGCCGA
>JAWOEO010000237.1:0-2507 GCA_046482755.1 Halohasta sp.
GAAGTCGGTTTGCTCCTGGAGGATCGACAGCGCGCCTGCCGCGTCGATGACGACTTCGGCGTCGTAGTCGACGGCCTCACCCTCCCGGGTGCCCGTCACGCCCGTGACGGTGCCGTCGGGGGCCTGTGTGACGTCCTGGACGACGGTATCGTAGTGGATCTCGCTGCCGAGTCGTTCGGCCTCTTCGAGGATGACCTCGCCGTAGCGCTTGCGGTCGAGGACGGCTCCGGGCCCCCGGAAGCCGATCTCGATGTCCTCCTCGGTGAGGGGGTTCTCGAAGACGGCCCGCATCACCGACTGGTTCGTAAACGACTCCGCTTTGAGATAGTCGAGATCGATCACATCGGGGAAGGTGGCCGTCCCTTTGATGGCATCACCGCAGGCAATATGGCCCGCATCCTCGGCGGGCTTGCGCTCCAAAATCACCGTGTCGAGACCCGCCGTCGCGGTGGTGGCAGCGGCGAACGCACCGCCGGTGCCACCGCCGACGACGACGACGTCATATGACTCGGCAGACATAGCCGTTCTACAGCCGCTGATGATAAAAAAGGTCACCATCCGGCGGCCACCCAGTCCTCAACCGACCAGTAGTCGACGACGTGTGACTTCAATCCCGATCGACGCCTCAGCAGGATTCAAATAGAAAGACTGTCACCGAAACAAAAATATGTCCCCGAAGGTTGGAACCGGTATGCACCGTCGACGGCTATTGGCGTTACTTGGCGGCATCGGCACGGCCAGCATGGCCGGCTGTCTCGGCGAGGACGGAAACCTGGAGTTCACTGCCGCGCCGGCGGCGATCCCGAGCGCTGCCGAGGCGGGCTACGAGGCCGAGGGGCCCGAGGCGATGGCGATCGACGAGAGCCTCGAGATCGGTGGCGTCGAACGCGACGTCAACGTCGAGACGTGGTCGGTAGCCTACAACAACCCCGGGAACCAGTCGTCGATCTTCCTCTTTAGCACGCCCGACGTCTCGTTTGCCGGCGTCTCGGCTAACCCGCTGGCCCGGCTCAGCGGCGCGGACCTCATCGTGCGCGTCCTCGAAGAGGGGTTGGGACAGTCACAGGGCGATGCCGCCATCGAGGAGCTCGAACAGGAAGACGAGCTCACGCTGTCGGTACTCGGCGAAGACCGGACCGCCCCGGTGTTTTCGGGCGTCCTCGAGACCGGCTCGGACGGCGGCCCACAGAGCGGCCAGGGCAACGGCGGGTTCGACGCCGCCCAGGACGGCGAGGTCCCGATCCGGCTCTACCTGCTGTCGTTTACCCACACGGCCGGGGAAAACGACGACGTGCTGTTGTCGATCGGGCTCCATCCGCAGGCCGTCGACGCCGAAGCCGAGATAGTCTCGGCACTGGAGGCGATCGAACACCCCGTCGAGGTCGACGACGAATCGACGGGCTAGCAGCTCCGGCGACCGCGGTTCAGCACTGTTATTCCGGCCGGCCGACTCGGTCGACGCATGCTTACGTTCATCGGACTCGGCCTCTACGACGAACAGTCGATCACCTGCGAAGGCCAACAGGCCCTCCAGGGGGCCGACCGTGCCTTCGCCGAGTTCTATACGAGCGAGTTGCTCGGTGTGAGCGTCGACGACCTCGAAGCCGCCCACGGGGTCGACATCGAGGTCCGCGATCGAGCGGGCGTCGAGCAGGACCCCGAACCGATCCTCGCGGCAGCCGAAACCGACGACGTCGCCTTTCTGACCGCCGGCGATACGATGATCTCGACGACGCACGCGGATCTCCGAATTCGGGCCGAAACACGGGGGATCGAGACGCGCGTGCTCCACGGCGTCACCGCCGAAACCGCCGCCAGCGGGCTGACCGGGCTCCAGAACTATCGATTCGGCAAGGCCGTCACCCTGCCGTTCCCGTTCGTCCACGGCGCGGGCGACGTGCCGCCGAGTGTGATCGAGTCGATCGAGGCCAACCAAGCGCGGGGGCTCCACACGCTGGTGTATCTCGATATCAAAGTCGACTCCCACCCCCGCCGCGGGGCTCCCGAGGACCACGAGACGTACATGACCGCCGCCTACGCCGCCGATTTGCTGGCAAGCGAGTGGGACGGCGACCAGTTGGGTGTGGTCGTCGCCCGCGCGGGGAGCCCCGAGCCGCTGGTGGCGGCCGACCGGTTGTCGACGCTGGCCGATCGGGCATTCGGCGAGCCGCTCCATCTGCTGGTGATTCCGGGCGACCTCCACCACGTCGAGGCCGACGCGTTGCAGGCGCTGGCGGGCGCGCCCGATGGGTTGGTCGCAACGGACGATTAGTCGGCCCGGTCGACGCGGTTGGCCTCGGGCTGGTCGACGGCGGGCTCCCGTGGGAGATCGAGGGCTGCCTGCAGGTCGTGTTCCTCGCCGGTCAGCACGTAGAGGATGTCTTCGAGGCGCGGCGAGATCGACTACGCGGCGAGCTTCGTCGAATATTACGCCGAGGAATCCAAGCGGCCCAATATCGAAGGGGTGACCAGCCACCTGCCTGATGCCGAGGTGGAATTGTGGCTGG
>JAWOEO010000152.1:0-3250 GCA_046482755.1 Halohasta sp.
GCCAGTTGCGGGGTCCTCGAAGAACCACGGATCCCGGAAGGTGTAGGTCATCGCGCCGGCTTGGGCTTGGGTCTCGTAGTAGGTGCCATCGGGCTCCAAGAGGACCTCGTGGTGCCACGGTCCCTCGATGGTCGGGCCGTCCTCGACAGCAGGACCGCCGGCCACAACACGGCCGCCGTGGGCGACCGCGAGCCGCTGGGTGTCGGTCACCGCGTCGACCGCCGGATCGCCGGCGGCCGTATAGAACAGGTAACAGTCCTCGCCGTCGAGGAGCGCCGAGCCGGCCCACTGGCGAGTGCCGAGGGCATCCTCGAAGACGGGCCCGCGGTCGACCCACTGCCGGCCGTCACGGGAGACGAAGTAGCGATGGGTGGCGATGTCGTGGCGCTCGCCCGGTGTCACGTCGGCCGGCGCGGTCAGTGCGATCAGCACTCGCCAGCCGTCGACGGTGGCGATCGTCCCGTCGCGGCTCCGCAGCGGCCACGAGTCCCAGACGTGGTAGTCGGGAGCGGGGTCGGTCGACGGCCGGTCGGCCGGCGGGGCGACGGTGCCACGGGTGCGTTCGATGGGGCCGGCGGGCTCCCAGCGGGGCCACTCCCGGTCGGCGAGGTCCTCGTTCATCGCTCCTCGTAGAGCTCGTCGACGGTCTCTCGGTCGGGCAAGGCGGCCATCGCGCCGGCGGCGGTCGTCGAGACAGCCGCGACCGCGTTGGCGAACCCCAGCGCCGACTCGGGGTCGCTCGGCTCCTCGCCCTCGGCGAGAGCCGCGAGCATCCCCGCGAGGAAGCCGTCGCCCGCGCCGGTGGTGTCGGTGACATCGAGGTCGTAGCCGGGGTGGTGCCACTCGTCGGCTCCCCACGGCGAGTCGGGACCGGCGACGAGCCGTGCGCCGGCCGACCCCTCGGTCACGAGCACCGTGTCGGGCCCCATATCGAGCAACTGGTCGGCGAACGCCGCCTCGGCATCGAGGAGCACCGTCGGCGCGAAGTCCTCGCGGGTCGACTTCAACAGGTCGGTCCGCAGTAGCATCCGTTCGAGGGTCAACGAGAGGTCGTCGTCCCACAGCTCGGGGCGGGTGTTGGGGTCGAAGACGATCCGGCAGCCCGCCTCTTGGGCGCGGTCGACCAACTCGAAGATCGCCGAGCGGGCGGGTTCGGCCGACAGCGCCACGCCGCCGACGACCAGCCAGTCGGCCGCTGTCAGCGCCACGGTGTCGACCACGTCGGTCTGAAGCACCGTGTCGGCGGTCCGCTCGCGGTGGAAGCTGAACTCGCGGTCGCCGTCGGCGGCGTGGCTGACGAACGCCAGCGCCGTCGGGTTGTCGACCCGCGTGATGAACGCTTCAGGGATTCCCTCGCTGGCGAGGCGGTCGGCCAACAAGTCGCCGAAGGGATCGGTCGACAGCGTGGTACAGAGCCCCGGCGTCTCGCCGAGTCGGGCCAGCCCGACGGCGACGTTGGCCGGTGCGCCGCCGGCCCGGCGGTGGAACGTTTCGACCCCTGCGAGGGGACCCGCGGTCTCGGGGATGAAGTCGATCAGCGTCTCGCCGGCCACGAGGATCGAGCGCTCGGTCATCGCCCCGCCCAGTGGTCGCGGTCGGTCGGTATGGGGTCGGTCGGCTGGTCTCGCATGATAACCGACGGTCTATCACGGTAGATAATAAAGGCTAAAGATTTACAATTGCTGTTGTAAAGTGTTATGCCGACCGGCCGAGGTCGACCGGCCCATCGGCGTCCTCGACGACGATCCGGGTGGCCTCGATGTCCTCGATGATCGCCCCCCAGCCGCCGACGCTGACCTCGCCGTTGTCGGTTTCGACATAGAGGGTGGCTTGGCCGGCGACCTGCGAGTGGCCGTCGGTACTGTCGGTACTGGTGGCGAACTCGGTGTCGGTGACGGTGCCGGTACAGGAGACGCGCTCGCCGGTGTCGGTGTCGTGGCCCTCGACGCTGACCGCCAGCCTGACACCGTCCTCGACCACCGGGCCGATGTCGGCGACCAGCCGGCGGATGTCGACGTACTCGATCGGCAGGTCGGTGGGCCGTTCGGAGTAGACCGTCTCGCAGTGTTCCCAGAGGCTGGCGAGGAAGTACCAGTGGAAGACGTAGCTGTGGGTCCGGTCGTCGACGAGCACGCCGTACTGGTCGACGGCACCGGGGTGGTGGAAAAAGCAGGTCTGCTGGCGGTCGACGAGCGCGACGAAGGGTGACGGCAGCCGGCGGGCCCGGACCTCGCGGGCGATCCCTTCGAAGGTGTCGGCCGCCGGGAGCCCCTCGCCCTCGGTCGTGTGGATCGAGAGGTGGACCGCCACGCCGCGGTCGTGGGCCGCCCGGAGCGCCGGCCGGAGTGCCTCGATGTCGTCGAGGCTGGCCGAGAGGTGGATCTGGTGGGTCGCAGCCTCGATGAACTGTCGGGTCCGATCCAGCACCGTCTCGAAGCGCTTGACGATGCTGACCTTGTTGTGTTTGAGTTCGGGCTGTTCCCATCGGGTTTCGATCTCCTCGGCGGCGGCCTCGAACCGGTCGGCCCGATCGCGGAGATCCGTCAACACGTCATCGGGATCGTGGGCTCGGGCTTGCAGGGTGTCCTGCTCGTAGGTTTCGACGTATCCGCGGTCGGCCAGCGACCGGAGCACGTCGTAGATCCGGGGGCCGGGCACCCCGCTCTCGTCAGCGATCTCGGTCGCCGAGGCCGTCCCCACCTCCAGCAGCGTCGCATACACCTGCGCCTCGTAGGGGGACAGTCCCGCCTCCTCCAGCACCGATATGAACCGTTCGGTCTCCATTGGTTGCCGAATGACATGGGGACCCGTAAAGTGTTCCTCATTCGCCGGCAGCCCCGCTTCACTCCCCTCGGCACTCGGTCGACGCCCCGTTGCCGACCGGCTCTGGACGTGCCGTCGGCGTGCTGCCGGGTCCGAGAGACACCACGGTGCGGTGTCAGTCGTCGGATTCGGCTTCGGCGTCCGGACCCGCCTCCGCGCTGGTCGCGCCGGTGCCGGTGTCGACCCGGACCGGCTCGGCCAGCCCGTGGGCGAGTGCCTCTTCCGACTGGGCGTCGAACAGATGGAGGTTCGTTTTGTCGAAGACGACCGAGACCGGCTCGTCGGCCTCCACCGGGGTCTCGGGGCCGACACTCATCAGGATCTGGCCGCTGGCGCTGGGGTCCTCCATGTCGACGGTTTCGCCCCGACTGGTGACGAGATAGACGAAGATCTCGTCGCCCATCGGCTCCATCACGTCGGTGTAGGT
>JAWOEO010000106.1:0-11191 GCA_046482755.1 Halohasta sp.
GAAGCCGGCCCACTGGAGCAGTCCGTTGATCGCATACTGGAGGCCCAACAGCACGACGATCCCCCCGCCGATCAGCCCGAGACTCCGGCCGTCGGGCACTATCGCCGGGATCAACTGCTCGGTGTCGACGGCTCGGGCGTACCAGACGACCACGGCGATCATCGTCAGGAACTGGAACCCCGTCTGGAGGAGTCTCCCCGGCGTACTCGTCGACGAGCCGACCAGCGAGGCGATGACGGGATCGAGCATGCTGACGGCGACGACCGCACCGATGTAGGCCCCGAAGACGACGAGGATCGCCTCGCCGACGTGTTGGAGCCGGGCTCCGGAGTCGACCGCTGCTGACTGGTCCATCACTACCGGCCGATTGGACCGGTCGGGTGTTAGGCACATCGGTCGACCGTGAGGTCGAGGGGACGGCTACTCGATGGTGAACTCGCGTTTGTCGGCCACCGCGTCGGCCTCCTCGAACTCGCCGCCGCCGAGCAGCCCGCGGGCGGCCTTCTTGCCCCACTCGACGGCCGGCTGGGTAAAGGTCGACACGCCGGCGAGTTCGCCGTAGATCACACAGGCGGCCTCCATTCCGTAGAGGAGTTCGCCGATCCCGTGGGCGTCGACGCGGTCGACCTCGATCCGAACGTTTGGTCGATCTTCGGCCGCCAGACTGGCCTCGGTCGCCTCGAACTCGGCATCCAAGAGGTCGCCGAGTCCCGCGCCGCCGAGATACGACAGCCCCTCCAGATCCGTCTCGGGGATGGCGATGTCTTCGCGTTCGCGGGGGCGGACGAGCGTGACGAGTTTGTCGCGGGGGCCGGCCCGGTAGAGTTGGAGTTGGGAGTGTTGGTCGGTCGCGCCGAGCGCGCGGGCTGGCGTCTGGCCGAGGCCCTCTTTGCCAAGACTCTCGGCCCACAGTTGGGCGAACCACTCGGCGAAGTACTCGAGGGATTCGGCGTAGGGCATCATCGCGTTGGTCAGCGCGCCGCGTTCGGCGAGTGCGTAGGCAACCGCCCCGTAGGCGTAGGCCGGCGACTCGAACAGCGATCCCGAGAGACGCTCCATCTCGCTTCGGGCTCCCTCAACGACGCCCTCGATGTCCAATCCCTGCAGCGCGCCGCAGGCCAGCCCGACAGTCGACAGCGCCGAGAACCGCCCCGGCACGCCATCAGGAACTTTGAGCGACGGCAGATCGTGTTTGTCGGCGAGGTTCCGAAGGTTGCCTTCGTCGCCGGTCGTGACGAAGGTTTGGTCGGTCCAGTCGACGCCAGCGTCGGCCATCGCCTCCCGTACCACGAGGAAGTTGGCGAGGGTTTCGGCGGTGGTTCCCGACCGCGAGACGACGTTGACCACGGTCTCGTCGAGCGGCAGGGAATCGAGGAGTTCGGCGGTGTCTTCGGGGTCGACGTTGTCGAGGAAGTGGGCCTCCACGTCGGTCTGGTCGGCGAGAGCCGCCGAGATGGTCGCCGCGCCGAGGGCGCTGCCGCCGATGCCGACCGTCAGGACCGCCTCGGGGGTTCCGAACGGTTCGACCGCCGAGCGGATTTCGTCGGTGTCGACCGTCTCGGGGAGGTTGAGGGCGGCGTAGCCGTGTTCCTCGGCTGCCATGCCCTGTTCGATGCGGTCGTGGGCTGCGGCCACGCGCTCGTCGAGTCGCTCCAGTGTCGCCTCGGTGATCGGACTGGCGTCCACCACGTTGCCGATATCCAGATACATACCATCACCCGCGGCCGGGAGGGGTAAAATCGTTGTCGTCCGTCCGAACGGTCGACTGTCGGCGCTGCTGGGACCGATCCCGCGAGTTTTAATCCGGTCGACTGCCTACGGCTGGCAATGGCAGACAGCTACCGCGGGCTGTTCGGCGCGTTCCCCTACGCCTTTCGGCACGGCGACTCGCTGCTGTTTCGAGCCTACGTGCTGGTCGGTGCACTCGGGGCGGTGTTCATCGGTGGGCTGTTCACCCTGAGTCTGGTGGTCTGGATCGGTGAGACGGCCTCGACACCGGGCGGCTCGCTGACGCTCTCGCGGACGTTCATCGCGGTGATGGGGCTGTTCGCCGCCGGACCGCTGCTCGCACCAGTGCTGTTGGTCGCCCGGAAACATCGCAAGGGGCTGTCCTACCATCCCCGCTACGACACGATCATGGCGCTGCTCGGCGTCGGGTTCCTGCTGTCGATCTACGTGGCCGCGATCATCTCGATGCCCGAGAGCTTCCAGCAGCAACCCACGGGCCTCCTCGCGCCGATCGTGAACCTGCTGTATGCCCTCCCGCAGTTGGCCGGGCTCGCCCCGCCGGTCGGCATGATGGTCGTGATGGCCGCCGGCCACTATCGGTTGTCGCGGTGAGCAGGCAGGACACGTTCCTACTCGGTTGCCGCATGTGTCTCGCCGTCGACGCCCCGATTGGCGAACCGAGCCACGACGAACGTCCCGACCAGCACCGCGAGACTCACGGTGTGAAGCACGAACACCGGTGTGTAGATCGGCTCCAACAGGCTGTAGGTGAGGAACCGACGCAGGATGATCGCCGCTACGACCCCGACCGCCGCCCCACCCGCCACCCGGTCGACCGTCCCCGTCGACCGGATGCCACCCGGCTGGTCGACGACGTGGGCGATGACACCGGCTGCGGCGAGGCCGACCACGAGGTCGGCGATGATCTCGATCCCGGCGACGATGACGAACCCGCCACCCCAGCGGACATCGCCGATGAGTTCGAACAGCGCGGGCAGCCAAAGCCGGGACAACGAGAGGACCGCCCCGAGGATCACCACCCCAACGAGACGGTCGGAAAACGCCCGTGTCATACGGGCCGATGTGAGAGCCCACAGGTAGCTGTTGTGGTGACTTCAATCGTGAGTTGGGGTACGTTCGACCGGGAGGGCCACCGCCGGCGGCCGTGACGAAACGTCGATATCCCTCCACGTCGACCACCCATGCATGACCGACGACTCCAAGGAGAGCACGTTTCTCGTCACCCATGCCGACACCGAATCGGCCGTGCTGAAGGACGTCCACGACGGACAGGTCCACACGCTGGCCTCGAACCCCGGCGTCGAGGTCGACGACGCCATCGAGGGCGAAGTCTCGCCGGACCCGCCGCTGGAGGTTTCGTGGCAACTGATCGAGATCGAAGAGCGGTGGGCGCTCTCGATCGAAGAAAGCGCCGAACCGCCGACCCAACAGGAACGCGAGTTGGCGGCCGCCCAGCCGGTCGGCGAACTGACGCGGGAGCCGCGGGCCGGGATCGGCGAGATCCACGTGGTAACCGTCCCCGAAGACGGGACCGACGACGCGGTCGACGACGTGGTCGAGGACCGCGAGGGAACGCTCTCGCGGGCCGCCCGGCTCGGCGTCAATCGGGTCGAGATCCGCTCCGAACCCGGACTTATAAGTATTCGGTACCTACCGTAGCTCGTTCCGTTCGACCCTCGGGGCTCCCACGGCGTAGTCTGTGCCTAATTCACTGTCTTCGACATGAGAAGGCTTATTCGAGGCTGAGTTAGACCGATCCGTATGGTTGCAATCGCGGTACCGGAGGTCGACTACACCGAGTACACGAACCGCCAGCTCGTGGCGGTTCCGCTGGCGCTGCTGGCGGTGGCGCTGCTGGTGGTCGTCGGCTGGTACGTGGTGACTGGTGCCCCGGCGAATCTGGGGTTGGAGTTTACGGGTGGCACAGAGCTACGCCTCGACGTCGACGGCGAGAACCCCCGAGAACGGATCGATGAGGCCTTCAGTGCCGATCCCGCCTCGGTCCAGCAGGTCGCTGCCGACGGCACGTTCGTCGTGACCTTCCAGGAGGGAACGCTCACGACCAGCGAACTCGAACAGCAGGCGAACGACGCCGGCCTCGATATCCGGACGATCGATTCGGTCTCGGCGAGCTTCGGGACCGACACCGGGCTGTTGGCTCTCGGCGGCGTTGTCGCCGCCTTCGCGGGCATGAGCGTGCTGATCTTCGTGATGTTCCGATCGTTCGTCCCCTCGATCGCCGTCGTCGCCTCGGCGTTCTCCGACGTGATGATCCCGCTTGCGATGATGAACGTCCTCGGGATCGATCTCTCACTGGGGACGATCGCCGCACTCCTGATGCTGATCGGGTATAGCGTCGACTCGGACATTCTACTGAACAACAGCATCCTCCGGCGGTCGGGGAGCTTCTACGAGTCGACGAGTCGGGCGATGCGGACCGGTGTGACGATGACGCTGACCTCGATCTCCGCGATGGCGGTGATGACCGTCCTGGCGTGGCTCTTCGGCATCCAGATCATGACTGCCATCGGTCTGATCCTCGTGATCGGGCTGCTGGCCGACCTGATGAACACCTACCTGCTCAACGTGAGTCTGCTTCGCTGGTACGTCCACGAGGGGGTCAAACGATGATCGACTGGCTCAAAGCCAACTGGCGGGTGACGATGCTCGTCGTCTTCGTCCTGCTGGCGGCGTTCGCGCTGTTTTCGCCGACTATCGGGGCCGACGACGAGACCCTCGGCAACGAGTCCGAACAGGCACAGACGATCACCAACCTCCGGTACGGCCTCGATCTCGCCGGCGGGACACGGATCCGCGCACCCCTGATCGGTAACACCGCCGAGGACGTCGACTTCGGTGGTGAGAGCGAGGCACAGGTCGCCTCGGCGGTCGCCGACGAACTGCCCGATACGGTCTCGACCGACGTGATCGCCCGGAACGAAACGCCCGATCGGGCGGCGACCGTTGAGGTCGTCGATCCGGCGGTCTCCCAGTCCGAGTTGGGCGAGGCGATGGACGACGCCGGCTACGAGTACGACGAGATCAGGGACGGCGTCACCGAGCCCACACGCGAGGAGGCCATCGAAGTCCTCTCCGGGAAGGTCAATGAGGCCGGCCTCTCGGGGAGCACCGTCCAGCAGGTCACAAGCGGCACCGGCGAGTACTTCATCCTCATCGAGGTGCCCGGACAGGACCGCCAGGACGTCGTCGAACTGATCGAGGACCGCGGGAACGTCCGGGTCGACCTCTACCACGACAACAACGGTGACGGCGAGTACGACACCGAGCGGGCGGTGCTCACCCGTGATGACTTCCAGAGCATCAGTACCGCCTCACAGGACGACCGCAGCGGCCCCCACGTACCGGTAACGGTTCGGCCGGAGTCCGCCGATGAGTTCCGGCAGGCGGCGATCGACACCGGACTCGCACAGGGAGGCTCGCGGTGTACCTACGAAGAGAACCCCAACGGGACCGAGCCGTGTCTCCTGCTGGTCGTCGACGATCAGGTCGTCAACTCCTTCGGGATGGACCCCGGCCTCGGCTCCAGCATCGAGAGCGGCGACTGGGTGCGGGATTCGAGCTTCATTCTGACGACGACCTCCTTCGAGGAGGCCCAGCGCGTAGCGATCAATCTGCGTGCGGGTGCACTGCCGGCCCAACTCGACCTCGAAGCGGGCACCGACTCCTACATCTCGCCGACGCAGGGTGAGAACTTCCGGACGAACGCCCTGCTTATCGGGATCCTCTCGGTGCTGTCGGTCGCCGGCGTCGTCTTCCTGCGGTACCGCGAGCCGAAGGTCGCCGCCCCGATGATCCTGACGGCCTTCTCGGAGGTCGTCATCCTACTCGGCTTTGCGGCCTATCTGGGCTATCCGCTGGATCTCGCGGTGATCGCCGGCTTCATTGCGGTGATCGGTACCGGGGTCGACGACCTGATCATCATCGCCGACGAGGTGATGTCCGAGGGCGACGTCTCCAGCCGGACGGTCTTCGACTCACGGTTCAAGAAGGCGTTCTGGGTGATCGGCGTCGCCGCCGCGACGACCATCCTCGCCATGTCACCGCTGGCGGTGTTGTCGCTCGGTGATCTCCGCGGGTTCGCCATCTTCACCATCCTCGGCGTGCTCGTCGGCGTGCTGATCACCCGACCGGCCTACGGTGACATCCTCCGGCACCTGATGACCGACCGGTAGACGCCGACCGCTCGACTACGAGCCGGCGGCGCTACGTTTCGAGCTCTCGGCGGAGTTCTGCGATCGTTTCTTGGTGATCAGTGGCGGCCGATCCGGTGTTCTCGATGGCGTCGATCACGCTGGCGAGCCCCTCGACGGTCTCGTCGACGAGCGTGGCGACCTCCTGTGTGCTGTCGGCCTGATCGTCGGTCGCTTGGGCGACCTGATCGAGGCTGTTGGAGACCGCCTCGATCTGTTCGGCAATGGTCGACAGCGAGGTTGCGGCGTCCTCGATGTCGGTAATGCCGGTGTCGATGCGGTCGTTCATCGTATCGAGGCTCTCGACGGTGTGCTCGGTCGACTGCTGGATCGCGCTGATCATCTCCTCGATCGTCTCGGCGTTCTCCTGTGACTCGCCGGCCAGCGTCTTGACCTCGTCGGCGACCACCGCAAACCCGTCGCCGCTCTCGCCGGCGCGGGCGGCCTCGATCGAGGCGTTCAGCGCCAAGAGGTTGGTCTGCTCGGCGATCCCGTTGATCACCTCGACGATCTCGTCGATCTCGGTGGCCTTCTGTTTGAGGTTCGTCACCTCCTCGGAGACGGTTCGGGAGGCCTCCGCGACGTCGTCGACCGCCTCGACCGCTTGGGCGGTCGACTGCGCGCCGTCCTGAGCCAGCGCCGTCGCCTGTTCGGCCTGCTCGTCGACCTGGTCGACTGTGGCCGCGATCTGCTCGATCGTCGCCGTGAGGTTCGAGACCTCGTCGGAAATCCGCTCTAGTTTGGGCTCGTAGCCCTGAATGACATCGCTGTTGGCCTCGATCATCTCGCCGACCGTCTGGCCGCTCTGTTCGAGCTCCGCGACCAGATCCCGGATCTCGACGAGCGACTGCGCGTCGACCTCGACCGTCTCGTTCCCGTCGGTAGTTGACATTGTTCAATCTTTGTGAATGTCATGTAAAAACCTTAGTTATCCTGCGAGGCTCTCGGACCCGGTCTGGGGCCAGAGGGCGTCGCGGGCGGAGTCGAAACCGGTGTCGACCGATCGTTCCGGATCATCGACCGGCTGTCGGGATCGATTTATGAGCCATGAGGCTGTGCGGTGAGACATGAGCGACGATTCCACCGCAGCAGTCGAACCGAGCGACGCGAGTGCCCGCTCCGACCACAGTGGTCCCTCACGGCTGGGACGACTGCTGCTCGGGGTCGGCCTCGCCGCACAGGCCAGCGAGGACTTCCGGGCGATGGACGAGACGATCGAGTACGCCGACTCCGCGGGGGTTCCCCTCCCGGACGTCGCCGCCCCGTTCGCCTCGGGGATGATGGTGGTCGCCGGCGTCGGGATCGCTTGCTGGCGGCTCCCGCGGCTCTCGACCGGCGCGGCGGTCACCTTTCTCGCCGTGGTGACGTCGACGATGCACGACTTCTGGAACGCCGACGCCGACGACAAAAGCGGCGAGCGGTTGGCGTTCTTCGGCAACCTCGCCATGCTGGGCGGCGCGCTCGTCTTTCTCCGTGAGGCGTTCAGGTAGATGCCGACGCGAGCGGCTACTTGATCACCGTCACGGGAACGGTCGTTTTGTCGAGGACGCTTTTGGCGACGCTGCCGACCCGGTCGGCCGCTTCCGAGTCGCCGTGGTGGCCGACGTAGATCGCATCGAACCCGTTGTCGTCGGCGTAGGCGGTGATCCGGTCGGCTGGTTGGCCGGCCAACAGCTCCGTCGACGTCTCGATGGTCGCCCCGCGTTTCTCGGCGGCGGTCGCCGCCAGCCGCTCGGCCTCCGAGAGCGTTTGGTTTCCGTACTCGACGGCCGCCTCGCTACCGGGGATGACGAGACTCCCGTCGACCAGTTTCGGTTCGGGCGTCAACACGTGGACGATTTCGAGGGGGGCGTCCCACGCGGTCGCCTCGATGGCGGCGTGTTCGATCGCCCTGTCGCTGACTGCCGAGCCGTCGGTGGCAACGAGATACTGCATATTCGGCTGTTAGTCGGTGCCTACTAAATCAGTCGACCGGTTCTCACGTAGTGACAACGAGTTTGCTGTCGGTTACTCGGCGTGGCGGACGATGTGGACGTCGTACTGGGGGTCCTTCGACAGCGGGCTGCCGACGCTGGTGACCGGCGTCGAGATCCGGCCGGCGTTTTCGGTGCCGATGAAGATCACCGACACGTCGAGTTCGGCGGCGACCTGCCGGATCGTCCGCGTGATGTCGTCGGTCGCCGTCGCGGTCAGGACGTCGCTGCTGTCGGGGATCTCACACCGGTAGGTCGCCTCGTCGACGAGTTCGTCGACCCGCTGTTCGAACCACTCGCAGAGCGTTTCGGGCTCGTAGGCCGCCGGGGAGTCGACCCAGCCGCGCTCGACGGCGAACGCGGGATCGTCGGGAAACACCGTCAGCGCAACGACCCTCTCTCCGCGGCTGTCGGCGAACGTTTCGGCGCGCTGGAGTGCGGTTTCGGCCAGTTCCGAGCCGTCGAACGGCGCGAGTACTGTCATATCTTCGGCTTCGGCTGGGGCTGATTTATACCCACCGTCGGCTCCCAGCAATCGACACGCGCCGAGTCGGCGACAGACACTACAGCCGACAGGTGGTGTCGGCCGCCCCGACGTAGAACGACTGGAGCTGGCGGGGAACAGTCGACTCGTCGACGACGTTCACCACCAGATCCTCGTCGCTCAGGGTCTCGCCGTCGTTTGCGTAGGTGTTTTCTCTGACCGCCTGCTCGCCCATCAGGTCGAGTTCGCCCGCGATGTTGCCGATTACCACACAGGGGCGGTCCCGCTTGGCGTCGACCTGACTGTTGGCCCGCGAGAGGCTGCTGGCGGTGACGTCGATCACGTTTTCCTCGCTGCGCCACGAGCCGAAGAGATCCAGCACGAACAGTCGGTTGCTCACCAGCGCGTCGTCCATCGTGATGCCGGCCTCGCGTTGCAGGACGGTCCGGAGCGTCGACCGGTCCATCGATGCGGTCGGCGACAGCGAGACGGCCCAGCCGGCGTCGATCGCCGCCGCCGCGAAGCCCGCGACCGCCTCGTCGACCACCCGTTCGGTCGTCGCGCCGTCGGTGTCGGCCAAGAGTACGTCCCGCGAGCCCGCCGGGAGGCCGCCCTCGCGGTCGAAGTCGTCGATCCCGGTCGGCACCCGGTCGGCCGCCCGGAGCCGTCGGTCGCGGTGTTGGCGGGCGGTCGACAGCGCGTCGTCGATTTCGCCGAGCAGGTCGGTCGTCTGGGCCCGCTCGTCGTGGATCTCGGTCACCGAGGACTCGATCTCCCGTGCCGCGTCGGCGGTGTTCCGGGTGACGTTCGCCACGCGGGTGCTGGCTTCGGCACCCTCCGAGACCGCCTCCGAGACCTCCTCGACGCCGGCGGCCGCCGACTCCATCTCGTCGTCGACGATATCCAACTGGGATTCGGCGGTGTCGATCTCTTCGGCCCCGGTTTCGACGGCATCGACCGCCTCGTCGAGTGCGCCGGTCAGCTCGTCGGTCACCGATTGGATCTCCGAGACGGCGGTCTCGATCTCCTCGGTCCGGGACTGGGACTCCTCGGCGAGGCTCTTTACCTCCTCGGCGACGACCGCGAAGCCATCGCCCTCCTCGCCGGCGCGAGCGGCCTCGATCGAGGCGTTCAGCGCCAGCAGGTTGGTCTTCTCGGCGATATCGTCGATCACGTCGACCACCTCGTTGATGCGGTCGATCTCGGCCTCCAACGTCTCGACGCGAGCGGCGACCTGCTGGGTCGCATGGGAGGCCGTGTCCATCGCCTCGGTCGCCTCGCCGGTGGCCGCCCGGCCGTCGCTGGCGGCGGTCGCCGCCCGGTCGGTCGTCTCGCTGACCTCGTCGGCGCTGGCGGCGACCTCCTCGATGGTGGCGCTTAGCTCCGTCACGTCGTCGGCGACCGACTCCATGTCCGCGACCTGTGCGCTGGCGGCCTCCCGGATCAGATCGAGTCGCTCGTCGACCGACTCCGAGGTGGCGTGAACCACGCCCACCGCCCCCTGTGCGTTGGCTATCAGTCCGTCTTCGATCCCGTGTTGGTCGCCGCGCGCGACGTTCGATTGTTCCGTCGACATTCGTTATCTCGTGAAGGATTAACAAGCAACAAAAGTCTTTATATAAAATATAAATTATGACGTATTCTGTGGCTTTATCCGGCACGTTCGTACTGAATTGTGGAATATATGCTGACAAAGCAATACTTGCGACGGATTTTGATATCCGTCTAGTTTTCATCGCTGCCGTTATCGATTGTCAACGCTGTCACTGTGAGCAGGGAGGTCGTCGCACCCGTTCAGGTGGCGAAACCGAAGCCGTGAAGCGCCCGAATCGCCTACAGTGGCTATGGCAGACCGGATGAGCGGCAGGTTGCTGACACAGGAGACGCTCGCCCGACGTGTCGACGCCGGGAACGCCCCCGACTGGGTGGTCGACCACTGGAGTTCGTTCCGCGATGGCCTCACCGGCCAGCACAACGGGTCGCCGTTTCCCTGTTATTTCGGTGCCGAATCGGTTCGGAACGGCGATCCGCTCTACACCGTCGTACCGTCGATGACCGATACGGCCGCACTGTTGGATCTCGGCCGCGTCCTCGTGGAGTACCTCGAGACGTGGCAGGACCACAGCGACTACGCCTCGCTTGTCACCTTCTTCAAGCCGCCCGAGACCGAGTTTTCGGAGGCCGACTACCACGAACACCTCTGGCACATCCTCCAGTTCCTCCACGTCCACGACCCCGAGCCGTGGCCCGAGGCGATCCCGACGACGCCCGACGACCCTTACTGGGAGTTCTCCTTCGCCGGCGAGCCGATGTTTCCGACCTGTCGGGCTCCCTTCTACGACCAGCGCCGGAGCCGCTACTGTCCGGTCGGCCTCGAAATCACCTTCCAGCCGCGAGCGTTGTTCGAGGCCCTCGACGTCACGGGTGACACTGAAAAAGGCCAGCAGGCCCGCGAGGTGATCCAGGACCGCTTGGCCGACTACGACGGCGTCTGTCCCCACGCCGACCTCGGCGACTGGGGCGTCGACACCGACCGCGAATGGCCCCAGTACATGTTCTCGGCGGACGAATCACAGGCCCCAGACGCGTGTCCGATGACTGTCACGCGGGAGCATCCGAAGTCGACACGACTCATCGACGACCTCCGGGCCCACTCCGCATGAGCCTCGACCTCGGCGACCGGCCGGTCCTGCTGTTGGTCGACTTCCAGGAGGGGTTCGACGAGCCGCGATGGGGCGAGCGCAACAACCCCGAAGCCGAACAGCGGGCAGCCG
>JAWOEO010000110.1:0-10361 GCA_046482755.1 Halohasta sp.
GTTGGTCGAGCGGCTTCGGGATATCGTCTTCAAGGGCATCGAGGACATCAGCCGCGTCGTCATCCGGAAGGAAGAAACCGACGCCGGCGAGGAGTTCGTTCTCTACACCGAGGGATCGGCCTTCGGCGACGTGCTCGACATCGAGGGCGTCGACGCCACCCGGTCGACCTGTAACAACATCCACGAAATCCGTTCGGAACTCGGTATCGAGGCCGCCCGCGAGGCGATCATCAACGAGACGATCGACACGCTCCGCGAGCAGGGCCTCGACGACGTGAACATCCGCCACCTGATGCTCGTGGCGGATATCATGACCAACGAGGGAACGATCGAGTCGATCGGTCGACACGGCATTTCGGGCTCGAAGGACTCGGTGCTCGCCCGTGCGGCCTTCGAGGTGACGGTCAACCACCTGCTGGATGCCGCGATCCACGGCCAGAGCGACGACCTCGACGGCATCATCGAGAACGTCATCGCCGGCAAACCGATCGCTCTCGGCACTGGCGACGTGAAACTCCGGATGGGCTCGATCGACGCGAACCCGGCCGACGACTAGCATGAAAGTCACGCTCTCCGACGAGGCACGCCGGTACATCGGGCTGTTCGACGAGGAGACCGGCGTCAGCCCGACCGACTGTCTCGTCGAGAGCGACCGAATCGTCTTCCTGATTCCCGCCGGCGAGATGGCCGACGCGATCGGTCCCGACGGCCGGACGGTCCGGCAGGTCGAGGACAAGATCGGCCGCTCGGTCGACCTCGTCGAGGACGCCGAGACGCCCGAGGCGTTCGTCGAGAACGCCTTAGCCCCCGCCGTGGTCCGCGGGGTGACGATCTCCGAGCAGGGCGACACCGTCGCCTACGTCGAGGTCGTCGAGGCCGACCGCGGCGTTGCGATCGGCGCGAACGGCCAGCATATCGACACCGCCCGGCGACTGGCCCGTCGACAGCACGACATCGACGATATCCAGTTGACCTGACCCGTCGGTACTCTCCTCGGTGCACAGTCGACGCCGGTCGACTCGCCCTAAGCGCCGTTCGGTCCGTTTCGATTCCTGTCGGTCGGTTTCAGCCTGATCGGGAAACGGCCTCAGATTCGATTAGCGACCCCTAAGGAGCGATCTCCGTGGGTTTCGCCGGACCCAAAGAGGGACGCTTAAGTAGCCGCGTCCGAAACGAGGGGGTACATGGCCAACGGCAAATACGCCGCCCGGAAGCTCAACAAGGACCGGCAGAAGCGACGCTGGTCCGACTCCGAGTACGCTCGACGCGAGCGCGGGCTCAAAAAGAAGTCCGACCCGCTCGAAGGCGCGCCGCAGGGACGCGGCATCGTCCTCGAAAAGGTCGGTATCGAGGCAAAGCAGCCGAACTCCGCGATCCGGAAGTGTGTTCGTGTCCAACTGATCAAGAACGGCAAACAGGTCACCGCCTTCTGTCCCGGTGACGGTGCCATCTCCTTTATCGACGAACACGACGAGGTCACAATCGCCGGGATCGGTGGCGCGAAGGGTCGCGCGATGGGCGACCTGTCGGGTGTCAACTACAAAGTCGAGAAGGTAAACGGCGTCTCGATGATCGAACTCGTTCGCGGTAACGCCGAGAAACCGGTGCGATAATGTCCGAGAGCGAATCCGACGCCCCTGAAGACGAAGCGGAAGTCGACGAGGACGTCGACGCCGAGGCAGCCGACGAGGACGTCGACGCCGAGGAATCGGCCGTCGAGGGCGCGAAGCTGTTCGGCGTCTGGTCGGTCGACGACATCGAGTACGACGACCCCAGCACCCGGCGCTACCTCACCGTCACGCCGATCGCCCACACGATGGGTCGACACGCCTCGAAACAGTTCGAGAAAAGCGAGATCTCGATCGTCGAGCGGCTCATCAACCGCCTGATGCAGACCGAGGAGAACACCGGCAAGAAGCAGCGTGCGACCAACATCGTCCGCGAGGCCTTCGAGGAGGTCCACGCCCGAACCGACGAGAACCCCATTCAGGTGCTCGTCACCGCCGTCGAGAACGCCGCCCCGCGCGAGGAGACCGTCCGCCTCAAGTACGGTGGTATCTCGGTGCCGAAGGCCGTCGACGTCGCCCCGCAGCGACGGGTCGACGAGGCCCTCAAATTCCTCGCCGAGGGGACCAAAAACGCCAGCTACAAATCGTCGACGAGTGCCGCCGAGGCGCTCGCCCAGCAACTGACCGGCGCGGCCGACTACGATGTCGGCACCTACGCGATCAACCAGAAGGAAGAACGCGAACGCGTCGCCGCCGCAGCCCGCTAATCCGGGAGTCGATTTTTCGTTTTATAAGCGCGTGAGCGGTAGCTATCGGTTTTAAGTCGTTCAGCCGACCCACAGCGTCCGCTGTCAGTCGTGTGCTTTCAAAAAGCGGATCGGGATGGACGACTCAGACGACGAGGTACTCTTCGAGCTGGCCGCGGTCGGCCAGCGCCTCGCCGTCGAGTTCGTCGACCATCCGGCCGTGGTCCATCGCATAACAGCGGTCGGCTAGTCCCTGAATCACCGACAAGTTCTGCTCGACGAAGAGGATCGTCGTGCCGAGTTCCTCGTTGATTCGCCGCAAGTCCTCGGTGATCGACTGGACGATCGACGGCTGGACGCCCTCGGAGGGTTCGTCGACGAGCAGGAGATCGGGTGCACCGACGAGCGCGCGACCGATCGCCAGCATCTGCTGTTGGCCACCGCTCATCGTCCCGGCGTCCTGATCGGCGCGCTCTTGGAGGATGGGGAAGTAGTCGTAGACCCGGTCGTAGAGGGTTTCGTCGTCGCCGATCGACTCGCCGATCAGCAGGTTCTGTGTAACCGTCAGGCCGGGGAAGACGTCCCGGCCCTGTGGAACGTAGCCGATGCCTGCTCGTGCGTGGACATCGGCTGGCTCGGCGGTCACGTCCTCGTCGTCGAACTGGACAGTTCCCGCCGACGGTTCGAGCAGTCCCATGATGGCTTTCAGGAGCGTCGTCTTGCCGACGCCGTTGCGGCCGACGACACCGACGATCTCGCCGTCGTCGACCTGGCAGTCGATCTCGCTGAGGATCGGTGTCCCCTCGTAGCCAGCCGAGAGACCTGTCACATCGAGGCTCATGCGTTCTCACCCAGGTAGATCCGGCGGACGGCCTCGTCTGCCTCGATCTCCTCGATCGGTCCCTGCCGGAAGATCTCGCCCTGATTGAGGACGGTCACCCGCTCGGAGATCTCGCGGACGAACTCCATGTCGTGTTCGACGACGACAAACGCCATGCCGTCGTCGTGTAACGACCGGATGAGGGCGGCGACCTCGCCGGTCTCCTCGACGGACATCCCTGCGACCGGCTCGTCGAGCAGCATGAGCGTCGGATCGAGCGTAACCGCCATCCCGATCTCGAGGCGCTGCTGTTGGCCGTGGGAGAGATCGCCCGCCCGCGTATCGGCCTCCTCGACCAGTGCGATCTGGTCGAGCGTCCGATCGAGGACCGCCTCGGGATCGCTGTCGGCCCGTTTGAGCGGAATCATGAGGTTCTGTGCGACAGAGAGGTTCTCGTAGACGTGCGGCGACTGGAACTTGACGCTGATGCCGGTGTCGATCCGCTCGTGGGGGTCGAGATCGGTCAGGTCGTGGCCGTCGAAGTAGATGTCGCCCTCGCTGGGCGAGAGCTGGCCGGTGATCAGCGACAACAGGGTTGACTTGCCGGCCCCGTTGGGACCGATCAGACACCGGAGTTCGCCCTCCTCAACGGTGAAATCGACGCCGTCGACGGCGGTCAGTCCGCCGAAGTTCTTCGTCAAGTTCTCGGTCGCCAGGATGGCCCGCCGGTCGCTCCCGGTGGCGGCGACCGCAGGCTGTTGTCGGACGTTGATGTCCTCTGGGGTGCTCATTCGACCACCTCTTCGGTCGGTGTGGAACCGGTCCGGTCGGCGCGCCGCTGACGGAGCCGGGCGACGGCGTCGTTGACCGCGGGTGCGGCACCTGCTGGGAGGAAGAGGATCACACCCAACAGCAGCCCACCGACGATGACGAAGGCCCACTCGGAGCCGATCGGGCCGATCCCGCTGGAGAGGCCGGTTCGCATGCGCTCGATGGCGAGGGTCGCGGCGATCGGGCCGAGCAGCGACTCGCGGCCGCCGACGCTGACCCAGACGACTGGCAGTGCGGCAAAGGCGATGCCGAACACCGTCGGGTCGACGTAGTTGCCCCACGTGACCCAGAAGACGCCGCCGAGGGCCGCCAGCGCGCCGCCGAGTGTGAACACGACCAGTTTGACGAACGGGACGTTGTAGCCGAACATCGCGGTCCGTTCTTCGTCCTCGCGGACCGCGACCATCGTCATGCCGAAACTGCTGTTGAGCAAGACCCGCAGGCCGAGATAGGTGCCGACGAGTGCGACCAACACGAGGTAGTAGAAGTTCGTCTGTGTGAACTCGATACCCAGCGTGAAGTTCGGAATACTCGTCATGCCGTTGAAGCCACCGAGCTGCGCCTCGCCGATGGCCCACTCGCTGCCGGCGGTCTGTGCCATGAACGTGTTCAACACCAAGGCGATGACCAGCGTCATGATCGTCACGTAGGTGTCGCGGACCCCGCCGTAGAACATGAAGTAGCCGAGGACGGCCGCAAAGAGCGTACCGACGACGACCGCGCCGACGGCTGCGGCCGTCGCGCCGGCGGCCGAGGCGAAATTGAGCCCGATAACCCCGAACGTGTAGGCGGCGACGCCGAAAAACGCCACCTGCCCGAAGCTCAGTACCCCGGTGTAGCCCCAGACGACACAGAGGCTCAGTGCGAGGAACGCGAGCGTGAGATACCGCGTGCTCTGTAAGACGGTGTAGGGGTCGGTCGTCAGCGGGTAGGCCGCCAGCGCGGCGACGGCGACGGCGAAGCCGATCCAAAACGGCGTCGACTCCCCGAAGGTGTTGGGACCTTCGAGGTGCTGACGGACGCTCGTAAGCACGCTCATTCCTCGGCCCTCCGGCGTTGTTTCCACGCCTCGACGTAGCCCGTGATCCCGTCAGGGAGCACCCGGAGGGCGACGATGGCGACCAACAACATCAGGATCTGGCCGAAGAACGTGTCGACGAGGAAGCTCCCCGTCGCGTTGAACAGGCTCAGGATTCCCGAGGCCGACAGCGTGCCGACGATGACCGACGGCCCGCCGATGACGACGGCGACGAACGCCTCGACGAGGAACGTCGAGCCCCGGTTCGGCGTGATCGAGCCGAGTGCGGGCGCATACAGCGCGCCGGTCACCCCCGCCAGTGCGGAGCCGATGGCGAACGTCGAGACGTACATCCGGTCGGTGTCGACGCCCATCGCACGGGCCGTCTCGGGGTCCTTGATCGTCGCCCGTGCCTTGATCCCGAACTCCGTACGGGTAAACAGCAGGTAGAGCCCTGCCAGCACCGCGATGGCGACGACCGGCAGGAAGACGCTCCGGTAGATCGAGGAGCTGAACGGCCCGTAGCTGACGCTGCCCATCGGTGTCGAGATGCTATCGAGGCTGGAGCCGAAGACGATCAACAACAGCTGGGAGATGATCAGCGCGAGCCCCCACGTTGCGACCATCGAGTCCAGCAGCCGGTCGTAGAGGTGTCGGACGACCGTCCGTTCGACGATGACGCCGAAGATCGTCGTCACGACGACGCCGGCGACCATCGCCACCGGGAGCGGAATCCCTGCGTGGTAGGTGAGTGCGGTGCCGTAGACGCCAATGAGGATGAACTCCCCGTGGGCGAGGTTGATCACGCCCATCATGCCGAAGATGATCGCCAATCCGATCGTCGCCAGCACGATGAAGCCGAAGCTATTGAGGAACTGAAACAGCAACGCGAGTAGGCTGGCCCCCGACTGGAGAACCGTCGGCTCAATCACGGTCGACTGCCCTCCGTTCGCTTCCGGTCTGTGGGTTGGTGCTGTGCATACGTGTCTCCTTAGAGGTCGTACACGTCACCCGGCTCGTACTGGGTCGTTTTGTCTTCCTCACGGAGGTCACAGCCTGCGCCGCCTTCGACCTCCTCGCGGAGGAAGCTCGGGCCGATGCGCTCGTTGTTGGTAAAGGAGATCTCGTGGTCCTCGTCGCAGACGGCCACGCGCATCTCGTGTTCCATGTGGTGGGTCGCCCCATCGAGGGTGAGCTCACCGGAGGGTGCGCTGATGTCCCGGCCCTCTTCGAGAACGCTGATGACCTCCTGCTGGTCGAAGGTGCCGGCCTCTTCGACGGCCTCGGCCCACAGGTACACCGAGAAGTAGTTGTTCTGTGCTTCCTGATTCAGGTAGTTGGCGTCCTCGAAGCGGTCATAGAAGTCACCAACGAAGTCCTCGCCGTCGCGTTCGTCGCCGAGCTCCTCCATGTAGCTGACCCCTGCGTAGACGTTGGTGAGCGCGGGGGGATCGTAGCGAATGTGTTCGTGACCCTGCGCCAGCGTGGTGGAAGTCCCGATCGGGATATCCTCCAGGTCGTTGGTCGCCCGCTGGTCATAGAAGTTCTCGTGGTTCGCACCGACGAGCATCGACATGACGAAATCGGGATCCTCGTCCTGAATCCGGTTGATCACCGACGAGAAGTCGGTCTCGCTCAGTGGGATGTACTCCTCTTCGACGATGTTGTAGTCGTTCTCTTGGGCGAGGACGTTCACCCAGTCACCCGACAGCTGGCCGAAGTTGTAGTCGGCGGCGATGATGTAGATGTCCTCGCCGAACTCGTCGGCGAGATACGGCGTGACGATCCCCAGTTGCTGGCGGGCGGTCGCGCCCACCGGGAAGATCGTGTTGTCACAGACGCCGCCCTCGTACTGGGTGGTGTAGAAGTACAGCTGTTCGTTCTCGTTGATAATGGGACGGATCGCCTCACGGGTCGCCGAGGAGTAGCCGGCCCACAGCGCGTCGACCTGATCCTGCAGGATGAGCCGCTCGGTCAGTTCCTGGTAGCGTTCGTTATCGGACTGTGGATCGGGGTCGACGATCTCGATCTCCTCGCCGAGCAGCCCGCCGTTCTCGTTGATCTCCTCGATCGCCAGCCGCGTGGCCTGCCACTTCGAGGTGCCGTTGAGCTGGAAGTTCCCCGAGCGATCCTCCAGAATGCCGACGGTTGGGCCGCCGCTGCTGCCGCCGTCGCCACCGCCGCCGGAACAGCCGGCCAACGACGCGCCGATCCCGGCCGCACCGGCCGCCAGTACGGATCGACGGGAGATTCGATCGGATGTCATTGAAGATCCTCCATAATCACCGCGAGATTGTGTGCAGATTCGGCTTGGTCAGCGATATTTCGAATCGTTTGTCCTCTCATATCGTCACCCAGGCAAAGATGAAGGGATTATATAAAGATTTTCAAAGAACACAACACAACAAAATATATCGAAGTATACAATCAAATGTCTTCTAAAGACCTTATATTCTAAATGTGCGTCCACCAAGGCTCCCGGCACGACAGGTCGAATCCCAGAGGCGTGGTCTTCGGCCTCGCCTGTCGGTCGACCTTTTAATTCAATCTGTAAGAAAACACAATTTATTGGGCCGGCGGCTCCGGCGGGGCGGCTACCGATCGGCCTCGACGACGGTGAGTTTGACGTGATGGACGCCTTTGAGCGGGCGAAGCCGGCCGACCAGCCGTTCGATCCGTTCGCCCGCGCCGTCGACGGCGATCGACTCCAGACAGACGTGGTCGCCGAGGTGGACGTGGTGGACGGCGATGATCGTCTCGACGAACTCGTGTTGGAGCGCCGAGAGCTCGTCGCTGATCCCGTGGCCGTGGTGGTCGTAGAGGACGAGGACGGTGCCGCTCAGCGTTCCCTCCAGTCCCGTCTGTCGGTTGTACTCGGTTAGAAACGCCCGGAGTGCATCACGGGTGGCCTCCGATCGACTGTCGTAGCCGCCGTCGTCGACGACTTCGTCTAGCGCGTCGAGCAGGGCCGGCGGGAGGGTGACGCTCATCCGGTCGACGTCGTTGCTCATACGCGTGCATGTTCGGGTGCCCATTTAATCGTTTGTAGGACAGATGGTTGCCCACTGTTCGTATGTATAGTATTACGATTCGGAACCAAAGTATTATTATGGTGCTGAATAACAGATTTTTCAACGATGCACATCCCAGACGGATTCCTCGATCTGTGGGTCGCCGCCCTGCTGTGGCTCGGTTCGGGCGTGGCGATCGCGGTTGCCATCCGGCGGGCCCGCAGTTGTCTCGGTGACGAACGAACACCCCTGCTCGGGGTGGTTGCGGCCGGCGTATTCGCTGCACAAATGTTGAACTGGCCGATTCCCGGCGGCACGAGCGCCCACTTCGTCGGCGGCGCGTTTGCCGGCATCCTGTTAGGCCCCTCGTTGGGGGTGTTGGCGATGACGGCGGTCGTCACGATTCAGGCGCTGGTCTTCGGCGACGGCGGCCTGATCGCCCTCGGCGGCAACCTGTTTGCGATGGCCGTCGTCGACGTCCTCGTGGGGTACGGCGTCTTTGCGGCGCTGAAATCCGTCCACGAAACCGGCGCGGCGTTCGTCGCCGGCTGGGCGGCGATCACGCTGTCGGCGCTGGCGGTCGGCCTCGCCGTCGGGGGGTCGTCGGCGTTCGCCTACGAACTCGGGACGACCGTCCCGATCATGGCGGTCGGCCACGCCGTCCTCGGACTGATCGAGGGGGCGATCACGGCCGTCGTCTACGGCTACGTCGCCACCACCCGGCCGGACCTGATCCTCGGCCGGCTCGATGACCGCCGGATCCTCGGGGAGGCCCACACATGAGCGCCGTCGGGACCGAGCCGTGGCTGCGGCGGGCGGTCGCCGGCCTGCTGGTGTTGGTCGTGCTGGCCCCCGTCTTCGGGCTGGCCTCGGGGGCGGTCGGCTACGCCGAACCGCTGGAGAACGCCGCCGAGGCGACGGGCGCGGCCGAGGCCGCCACGACGACGCTGCCCGGCTTGCTGCCCGACTACTCGGTGCCGGGGCTCGGCGGGCCGGCCGGCACGCTCCTCTCGGCGGCAGTCGGCACGGCACTGACCCTCGCGGTCGCCGTCGGGGCCGGTCGACTCCTCGAACCGTGACCGGACCGGTTGCCGATTCCGCGGCGGCGATCACCGGTGCGCTCCGCCGGTTTTTCACCGCCGAGCGGATCGCCGCCGCCGACGGCCTGCTCCAGCAGCGGGACCCGCGGGTCGTCCTGCTGTCGACGGCCGGCCTCGCGGTGGCGGTCATGCTCTCCCGATCACTGGCGGTCGTCGGACTGCTCGGCGGGCTGACGCTCCTGTTGGCGTGGCGCTCGAAAGTCCCCGTCGACCGGCTGGCGGCCCGGTCGGGGGTCGTCCCGCTGGTGTCGGCGCTGATCGTCCTACCGCAGGTCGTGTTGTTGCCCGGCGAGCCGCTGGTCGAACTGTGGGGGCTCGCGGTCACCGACGCCGGTGTCGGCTACCTCCTGCTGTTCACTGCTCGGGTGGCCGTCGGCGTCACGCTGCTGTCGCTTTTGGTGCTGACGACCCCGTTTTCGGCCATCGTCGCTGCGTTGCGCTCGCTGGGGCTGCCGGTCGCGCTCGTCTGGGTGCTGGCGATCACCTACCGGTATCTGTTCCTGTTTTTCGACGAACTCCAGCGGCTGGTGGTGGCCCGCAACAGCCGGACCCGGGGGGCGTCGACGCGGCGGGCGGGGTGGCGTGATCTCCGGGGGATCGCCGGCACGTTCCTGCTCCGGACGCTCGATCGCGGCGAGCGGGTCGGCCGGGGGATGCGGGCCCGTGGCGGCGCGCGGGCCCCCTCGCCGTACGATCGGTCGGACTCGCTTGTGGCTGCCGACTACGCCCTGCTGTCGCTGGCGGGGCTCGCGCTCCTCGGTTCGGGGGTCGTTCGATGGAGCCTGTGATCGACGCCAACGGGGTGACACACGCCTACCCCGACGGGACCCGGGCGGTCGACGACGTCGACTGCACGATCGAGGCCGGCGAACGCGTCGCGGTCGTCGGGGCCAACGGCTCGGGGAAAAGCACCCTCCAGTTGGCCCTCGGCGGCCTGCTGGAGCCGACCGCCGGCACCGTCGAGTACTTCGGCGAGACGACCGACGCCGAGGCCGTCCGCGACCGGCTGGGCGTCCTGCTCCAGGAGCCCGACGACTACCTGTTCAACACCACCGTCCGGGCGGACATCGAATACGGCCCGGCCCAACTCGGCCACCCCGAGGCGGTCGCCGAACGCCGGACCGACGAGCTCGCTGAGATGCTCGGACTCTCGGCGCTGCTCGACCGGCCACCGTTTCGGCTGTCGGGCGGCGAGAAACAGCGCGCGGCGGTCGCCAGCGTAATTTTTACTATCTCCTTCGAAAAAGAAAACTCTTTCTGATTTAGTAAGGGCTTCGTATTTGCGACGATCAGTCACAAACATAATTGCCTCTTGAATATTCATACC
>JAWOEO010000178.1:0-4985 GCA_046482755.1 Halohasta sp.
GGCGAGCGCGCCCCGATCCGGGAGACACGCAGCCAACTCCACTACGACTTCTACCGTGTCCCCGACGACGACCCCGTAAAGGCGGTGATCGACCGCCGGGGGAACCGGGCGCTGGAGGTAGTCGACATCCCCCCACGCGAGAAGATCGGGGGCAGCCACTCGACGATCATCGGCGACCGCAACGGACGCAAAGCGATCAGCGTGGTCGCGGACCACCCCCACGTCAAGAAGATCATCCCCGGCCCGATCGATGCCGGAGGGATCGGCTCCCAGCAGGGGCTCCGGGCGAAGATCACGCGGGCGGATACGAACGGCAACGTCCGGATGCTGCTGCGCGATGGGTCGAGCGTCCAGGAAAACCGGTTGGTGACGACCGCGATGGATCTCGACACCGGCGAGCGGGTACGGACGGATCTCAATGACGCCCTCGACGAGGCCGGGCTTCGGTAGCGGCCTTGTCGAAATCCTCTATCGGAGAGCGTTTCCATCGAGTCAGCAGGCGTGTTTTGTCAGATAGTGCGTGTTTCAACAGCACCACAGTAGCCCATCACTCCGACGAGCGCGCCGGCAGAGCGGTTCGCGGCGCGGTCGACACAACAGCTTTTTACGGGCTCTGACAGTAGAGGCTGCTACTATGGCCGACAACAAGGCACGCTCGACCGGTAGCGCCGGCCGCTTCGGCGCGCGCTACGGACGAGTCTCACGCAAGCGGGTCAAAGAGATCGAAGGCGACATGCGGAACGCCCAAGTCGACGGCGAGGACGTCAAACGCGTCGGCACCGGCATCTGGGTCAACGAGGAGACGGGCGAGACGTTCACCGGCGGGGCCTACAAGCCCGAAACGCCGGGTGGCCGGCAGGTCCGCCGTTCGATCCGCGCGGCGCTCGCCGAAGACGAATAGATGAGCTACAAGTGTTCCCGCTGTAAGCGCGACGTGACGCTCGACGAGTACGGCGGCGTTCGCTGTCCCTACTGCGGCCACCGCGTCCTGCTGAAGGAACGCGGCGGCGGCGTCAAGGAAGTCTCGGTCGAGTAACCCGGTGTCACATCCCCACACCGCCGCGCTGCGGTTCGACTATCCTTCTGCTGCCGACGCTACCCTCGTCGCCCGGAGCATCGGCGTCGAAGCCGGCCAACTCGACGACGACCGCTCGACGGTCGACGTCGCCCAGCGCGGCCCGACCGTCGACGTCGAAGTTGCGGCCGCCGACCCGGTCGCCCTGCGGGCAGGGCTCAACAGCTGGCTGCGGTACGTCTCGGTCGCCGAGGCGGTCGCCGGCTGTGAGGCCGAGCGAGGCCCCTAACGGCCGGCTGACCGCCAGCGCGGCCGGCGGATCGAATTGCGGGGGTTTTTGCGTGTGGCGACCAACCCCGGAGGTATGCAGGGTAATCTGCCGCCGGAAGCCCAAGAGAAGCTCGAAACGCTCCAAGATCTGCAGGAGACCGCACAGAACGTCGCCCAGCAGAAACAGCAGACCGAAACCTCGCTCAACGACACCGAGACGGCCCTCGAAGCCCTCGATGGCGTCGACGACGACTCGGTGATGTACCGCGAGGTCGGCGAACTGCTGATCGAGACCGACTACGACGAGGCCGAATCCCAACTCGAGGAGAAACAGGAGAACCTCGAAGTCCGTGTCGAGCAGCTCGCCAAACAGGAAGAGCGCGTCCAAGAACGCTTCGAGAAGCTCCAAGAGGAGCTCCAGGAGATGCTTAGCGGCGCAGGCGGCCCCGGCGGCGCAGCCTAAATGTCGACGCCGACCGACGAAACGGTCGTCCAGACGGCCGCCGAAGCCGCCGAAGGCCTCGTCTTCGCTCGGTTTGCGAACAGCGACGTGACTGACCTCGATATCACTGTCGGCTTCGAGGACGGCGTTCTCGACGTCGACGTCTACTTGAACACCGTCGAGGACGCCGCGGCCGACCCGGATGCGGTCGCCCACGAGGCGATCGAGGCCGCCGAATCGGCGGTCGACGACCTGTTCGCCTGAGCGACCGCGGGTCGTTCCGGCGGTCGTCAGTCCGTGACGAATCCCCGACAGCGCGTTGTGTGTCGATGCTCCTCTCCGGCGTCGCCGGAGGCAAGTCGTGAACGCCGACAGAGACGCGACAACGCGGCCGTTGACGGAAATCCGGGAGCGACACAATAATGCAGTGTCAGTCGGTTAGCTACGTATACACGATGGGAGTAGCGTCTATCGGGCCGGTCAGGGGGATATACCTATTCGTCTTCCTTGGGGCGGCTGTAACCTGTTTCGGTGCCCTCGCCGGCTCGCGGGCGATCGACCACCCGGACGTTCGCCGGGGGTTGGGCTCGCTGTTGGCGCTCAGCAGCGGCTGGTCGCTGCTGACCGCCCTGCAGTTGCTCGTCGACGGTCGGCTGGCGGCCCGACTGCTCGAATACGGCGGGCTGATCGTCGGGATCACGACCGTCTTCGCGTGGCTGGTCTTCGCCTCGGCGTACGCCGGCTACCAGTACCACCGCCGGCGGTCGCTGCAGGTGGCCGCGGTGGGGGTTCTCGGGGCCATCGTCGCGGTGAAGCTCACCAACCCGATCCACGGGCTCTACTTCAGCGTCACGCGAACCACCGAGCCGTTCGCCCACTGGATGGTCGAATACGGGGCGATCCACTGGTTCGTCAGCGGCTTCGCCTACACGGCGACGGTCATCGGCTTCGTCTGGCTGTTCGATTCCTTCGAACGGAGCGACTCGCGGCCGACGCTGCTGTATGCACTGGTCGTCGTCACTGCCCTGCCGTTGGTGCCAGCGGTGTTCTCGGGGTACTCGGCGCTGCTGTTGACGATCAACTACGAGCCGCTCGGCGTGGCGGTGTTCGCGGTCGGCACGCTGTTCTATGCCCGCACCGAGTTCGCCAACCACAGCTCGCCGGGGCAGACCGTTCTCGCCGACAGCCTCTCGGGTGGCGGGCTCGTCCTCGACGGCTCGGGGATCGTGATCGACGCCAACAGGCAGGCCACGAGGATCCTCGGCCGGTCGACCATCCCACGGGTGCCGATCGCCGAGGTCGACGCCGAACTCGCGGCCATCGAGCCGGGCGAGACCGTCCACCGCCGCTACACGGTCGAGGGCCGCCAGCGGCGCTACGAGGTCGAACGCTCGCGGGTCGAGGACTCGCTGCTCGCCGCGGAGATTATCACGTTCACCGACGTTACACGGACGCTGCGGCTCGAATCGCTCGTCGGTCTCTACCGGGAGCTCACCGAGGCGTTGGTCGAGGGAACCGAACCGGAGGCGCTGATCCGACGCATTCCGTCGTCGGTCGCCGAGATCGACGCCTACGAACTCGTCTGGCTCGCACCCGTCACCGAGACCGATGGGGGCACCACGAGTCGACAGCCGGCCGATCGGCGACCGGACGACGGGACTGGCGTCTCGGGGGTCGCTGCCGGTGAGGCCACCAGCTACGCCGCGTGGGCCTCGGCCGCCGCCAGCACGGCCGAACCCCTCCGGCAGGCCACACGGCAGGACGAACCCCACCACGCCGAGGTTGCGGGGACCGACGCGGCGTGGAGCCGGCAGGCCGCCGACCACGGCCTCACCGAGTGTGTCGCGGTACCGATGACCTTCGGCGACGAGCGCTACGTTCTCGGGGTGTACACGGCCGCCCCCGATGGGTTTGCGGTCGCCGAGCGGGAGATCCTCGTCGAACTCGGCGATCGGATCCCGCAAGCGGTCGACGCCATCGAGACCCACGAGGAGGCCCTCCAGTACGAGGAGGCGATCACACACGCCGGGGTGGCGATCAGCATCACCGACGCCGACGGCGTCATCGAGTACGTCAATCCGGCCTTCGAGCAGCTGACGGGGTATCCGGCCGACGAGTCCGTCGGGTCGACCCACCGGATCCTGAAATCCGGCGAGATGAGCGAGGCCCACTACGCCGAGCTGTGGGGGACGATCACCGACGGCGAGATCTTCAAAGAGCGCGTCGTCAACCGCTCGAAGGACGGCGACCGCTACATCCTCCAGCAGACGATCTCGCCGGTGCTCGGCCCCGACGGCGAGCCCGAAGCCTACGTCGCCATCCAGTTCGATATCACCGACAAGATCCTGCGGGAACAGCGGCTCTCGGTACTCAACCGTGTGTTGCGCCACAACCTCCGGACGAGCGTCAACGTCATCGCCGGCAACACGACGGTGCTCGAAGACCGGCTTCGGGAGCGGACAGCGGGTGAGCTCCCCGCGTCGCTGGCCGAGCCGCTGGCGACGATCCGAAAGCGCGTCGACCACGTCGAGTCCCAGTCGGAGGCCGCCCGCGAGATCGAGCGACTGCTCGCCAACGACGAGACCGGTCGGAGCTGGGTCGACGTCGAGACGGTGGTGTCGGCGGCCGCCGAGACCGCCGCCACTCACGGCGCGGACCTCGATATCGCGGCCAGCGAGGGGGTCTGCGACCAGCGGGTCGACGTCGAACTCGTCGGGATCGCCGAGGAGCTCGTCGAAAACGCGATCATCCACCACGACCGCGAGCCGGCGGCCGTCGACCTCCGGCTGTCGGTCAGCCAGTCGGACGACGACGTGACGCTCAGCGTCGAAGACGACGGACCGGGGCTCTCCGAGCAGGAGCTCGTCGTCGTCGAGGACGGGGAGGAAGCGCCGCTGCGCCACGGCAGCGGCCTGGGGCTCTGGAAGGTCAACTGGCTGGCGATCTCCTGTGGCGGCTCGATCAGCGCCACCACCGGCGAGGCGGGGACGACGATCCGCCGAACAGCGGGCAAAAGAAATTGGCGTACGAAAAGTGAATGGTGCCGGAAAGGCCGGAATTGTAAAACAATTTTTTGCCGAAACCTCGCTCATCGTGTCTGTCGCCTTTTTAATCGGAATCACATTGGCGATTATTCTTTTACCTTCGTTCGGCAACTTAATGCAACGCAGTTTTTCTTTGGCGCTGTTGAAATCGCCGTTGCTTATTTTTTCTCTTTTCGGAATATTTGTGCTTACTATTTTACTTTCAGGAAGTTAT
>JAWOEO010000229.1:0-3144 GCA_046482755.1 Halohasta sp.
CGGACCGACGAGATGGAGGCCCGCTCGCAGGCGATGGACGAACTCGAAGACACCGGCGCGTTCGACGACGCGCTCTCGGACAAGGACAGCATCGACCGCGAACTCGACGAGTTGTCGTCGAACCGGGAGGTCGACTCCGAACTCGACACCCTGAAAGCCGAGATGGGGAAAGCCCCCGCCGAGGAAGAACCCGAGAGCGCCGAGGCCGAGTCGACCGATCTCGACGAGGAACTGAACGCCGACGGCGACGTCGACGTCGATGCCGAACTGGAGGACGCAGAGGTCGAAGCCGAGTTGGACGAACTCAAAGACGACGAGTCCTGAGCAACGGCCACGCGCGGTCGACAGTCCGGGCGTTCGGTAGCTCCGGACAGTTTTGGGTCTCTCGCCCGTCGGTAGCGATACCGGATGAGCGATTCTGCCCCGAGTGATCGGCTCGAATCCCGGACCGCGGGGAGTCGGTACTGGATGCGGCTGTTGATCCAAACCAACCGATGGCTGCTGGTTGCGGTCGTCCTCGCGGTCATCTTCTGTCTTCTCGTCGTCACGAGCCAGCTCGGATTGGCCCCGCTCCGCGAGATCGCGGCCACCCAAAACGGTGTCAGATACCTGTTTTCGCCGTTCATCGGGGCGATCATCACCGGCACCTCGATCGTCGTCACGATCAACCAACTCGTGCTCTCACAGGAACTCGGGGCTGTCGGCGACCAGCGCGAGCGGATGCAGGAATCACTGGCGTTTCAGACGGACGTCGAATCGACACTCGGTGTCGGCATCAGCAACCCGGAGCCCGCGGCGTTTCTCGACCAACTCCTCGATGGAATCGACGACCGGGCCACCCGACTGGGCGAGACGATGACCGCCGCCCACGACGCGGATCGTGCCGACCCGGTCGACGACTTCGTCGAGGACGTCACCCGGAACGCGGAAACGGTCAGAACCGATCTCGACGGCGCGCAGTTCGGCACGTTCGAGGTGATGATGGCCGCGCTCAACTTTAATTATTCGTGGAAGATCTACGCCGCCCGTCGGATACGCCACCACCACGGCGAGTCGCTGTCGACCGAGGCCGAGGAGGCGCTCGATGAACTGCTCTCGCTGCTGAAGTTCTTCGGCGAAGCCCGCGAGCATTTCAAGACACTGTATTTTCAGTGGGAACTGATCAACCTCTCGCGGGCGCTGCTCTACATCGCGGTGCCCGCACTGGCCGTGGTCGGGGTGTTTCTCATGTACGTCGACGCGACCACGCTCTATGGGGCGACACTGGGCGTCGACAACCTCGTCTGGCTGGCCAGCGCGGGCTTCGCGCTCGGGATCGCACCGTTCGTCGTCTTTATCGTCTTCATCCTGCGGATCGCAACCGTCGCCAAACACACCCTCGCAATGGGGCCGTTCATCCTGCGGGAGACCAACCGGGAGACGGATGCCGAATGAGGGACGTGAGAGGTCGCCGACCAAGCCGTCGACAACTACTCGGCAGCGTCGGAAGCGGCCTCGCAGTCGCTCTCGCCGGCTGTACCGACGGCACCGGTGGGCCGGACTACGAGCGTGGCACGGTCGAGATCCCGGCGGATGCGGAGCCACGAACCACGGCCGAACGCTCCGTAGCGACCCAACAGGCGACGACCGAGCCGAACGATGCGGTGGCACCGACGAGCGCCGTCGACCTCGTCGACCACGCGTTCGTCTTCGAATCGGGGGCTCTCGGTGCGACTGTGCAGGGGACGGTCGTCAACCGAGCGGGCAGCCGGATCGGTAGCTGTGAGGTCCGCGTGCGCGTCTACAACGCCGCCGAGCAACTGCTCGGCCGCTATCTCGATCGCGTGGGCGGACTCGACGGCGGCCGATCGTGGCGGTTCACCGTGATCGTCCTCGAAGCGCCGGGCGATCTCGCCCACTACGATATCACGGCCCTCGGGACGCCGGCCTGAGCGACGCGCGATGATTTTAGTAGCTGCCATGGGAACACCGGAGCAATGCCACGAACACTACTCGTGCCGCTCGATGGCTCACCCCAGTCGAAAGAGGCGCTGCAGTATGCGGTCGAGACGTTTCCCGACGCCGAACTCGTCGTCGTTCACGTCCTGAATCCGGCTGCCGGCACCGGAGACCTCGACGGGATACTCGGCGATACGGCCGGCGTCGTCGGCGAACAACGGGCGTTTGCCGACGAACTGTTCGACGAGGCCCGCGAGATCGTCGGTGCCGACCGCATCGTCGACACCGACCTGCTGGTGGGACGGGCAGCCACCGAGATCGTCGACTACGCCGAGGACAACGCGGTCGACGAGATCGTGATGGGGAGCCACGGCCGGGACGGCGCGGCCCGGCTCCTGTTGGGGAGTGTCTCCGAGACCGTCGTCCGGCGGTCACCAGTGCCGGTAACCGTCGTTCGGTAGCTGGTAGTCGACGGCTACAGCCGGCAGGACGAAGTTAGAGACGGACTACCCGGGTCGTCCAGAAGTCACGAAACGCGTGTTCGAGCGCCGCCTCCGGTTTCCCACCGGCGTCGGTGCTGGCGATGTGGTCGGCGAGGTCGTCGAGATCGCCCAATACCGACCGCTCGCCGGTCAGAATCACCCGGTCGGGGTCGGCCCGGTCGACGTGGTCGGCCAGTAGCTCGCGGGCCTCGTCGAGATGGTCGTCGATCTGTTCGTTCCGGATTCGCTCGAAGCGACCCTGTGAGAACCCACCCTTCGAGTGATCGGATTTGACGTCGCTCTCGAAGCCCGCGAAGTCGACCCGCTCGCCGTCCTCGTAGACGCCGACGGCGAACACGTCGGCCCGGACGACGCCGAAGACCAGCGTGCCGGTCGGTCGGAACCACGACTCGTCGACTCGAAAGGCGTCGGCCCACTCAGTGAACGCCTCGGGCATGAGCGGCGGCCGGAGCGCCGCCGAGACGAGGCCGGCGTCGTCGGTGTAGTAGATCGTCGGTGCGGCGCGGCGAAGCGGGGCGGCGCAGTCGCCGGCGGCCTCGCTGACCGGCTCGGGGAGGCCGCTCTCGGCGTCGACGAGCACGGCCGTCAGCGCGCCCTCGGGCCCCGTTTCGAACGACTGGAGCCGGTCGAGCACTTCGGTGAGCCGCTCGCCGCGGAGCGATTCGGTCCCGCGTGGCGAGCGGTCGGCGTCGGTGTCGGGTTC
>JAWOEO010000285.1:0-4007 GCA_046482755.1 Halohasta sp.
TTCAGCCCCTCGAAGGCCGGCTGGTCGTTGAGCGTCGTGTCGGCGTAGGTCTCGACCACGTCGTCGAGCGCCGCGTTGATCGCGTCGATGTCGACCAGATAGCCGTACTCGCCGAGGCTCTCGCCCTCGAACTCCACGACCACGGTGAACTGGTGGGAGTGGAGGTCGCCCTCCGGGCCAGGATCGGGGACGGTCAGGAAATGCTGGGCGATGAGGGATCGGCGAACCGAAACCGTGTACATACGCCTCACGTGGAGCCGTCGTAGCTAAAGAGTGTCCCCAGCGTTCCGTCGGTCGATGTCGCCAGCGTGTCGTAGGCCGCCGGGGCCTCGTCGATCGGATACCGGTCGGTCAGCAGGCCGTCGAGATCGAGGGCGGCCAGCCGGTCCCACGCCAGCGCCAGCCGCCGGTCGCGGTCCCACCGCCCCCGGAGGGAGGGGTCGATCGTACTGACCTGACTGCTCGAAAGCGAGATCCGACTCCGGTGGAATCGCCCGCCGAGATCGAGTTCGGTCGGTTTGGTGCCGTACCACGAGCCGACGACGATCCGGCCGTCGTAGCCCGTGGCCGACACCGCCGCATCCAGCGCCGCCGGGTTCCCCGAGAGTTCGTAGGTCAGGTCCGCGCCCGCGGGCTCCTCGCCTGTGGTCTCGCCGGGCAGGGAGAGCACGTCGCCGAGGTCCGCGGGGTCGACGCTGTCGGTCGCGCCGAGTTCCCGCGACCGTTCGCGGCGTGCCGGACTGTAGTCGACGGTCACCAGTCGGTCGAGCGGGAACGTCCCGAGCAGTGCGGTCGTCACGAGCCCGATGGGTCCCTGCCCGAAGACGACCGCGCGCTCGCCGAGTGTGGGCGCGCCGTCCTGGACCAGCGTGACCGCGGTCTCGACGGTCGGCAGCAGCGTCGCTTGTTCGGTGTCGATCCCCTCGGGGACGGGGTGGAGTTCGTCGACGGTCGCACAGAAGTGGCTCTCGTGGGGGTGAAAGGCGAACACCTGCCGGTCGAGCCACGCGGAGTCGACCGCCTCGCCGACCGCCTCGACGACGCCGACGGCGGCGTAGCCGTATTTGAGCGGGTAGGACAGCGAGCCCGACAGCGCATCAAGTGTCGTGTCGGCGGCCATCTCCGAGGGGACGTTCCCCTCGTAGACCAGACACTCGGTGCCGGGGCTGACCGCCGAGACCGTCGTCCGGACCAGCAGTTCGTCGGCCGTGGGCTCGGGAATCGGCTCCTCGCGGACCTCGACTTCGCCCGGCGCGACGAAGTACAGCGAGCGGCGGGCCATCGGTCAGTCGTCGCTCGTCGGGACGGGTGGCTGGGCGAACTCCACGGTCGTCCCCTCGTAGCGGCAGTCTTCGAGGGCGTGTTTGGCGGCGATCCCGGCCTCGTGGGCGGTCGCCCCCCGGCCGACGCCGACCTTGAGGTCGACGCCGACGTCCGCGCTGACGTGGTCGATGGCCTCCCGGTATGCCTCCGCGGGGAGTTCGGGACAGGCCGCGATGATGTTGTCACCGCCGACGAAAAACGACAGCGCGCCGTGAGCCTGCCGCATGTACTCCATCAGGGAGGCGTAGCTCCGCTCGACGTGGAGAAACGAGTCGAACTCGTTGAGCTGGTCGGTGTACTTGCCGGTCGCGTCGTTGATATCGAAGTGGGCGATCCGGACCGGCTCGGGGCCCGCAGCAGCCGGATCAAGGAATCGCCCGGCCAACACTTCGGTGCGGTGTTCGTCTTGGGCGCTGCCGGCGTCCTGCAGCCGCTCGGTCGCGCCATCGAGGGCCGCCGCCGGCGTCTCGCCGACGCCGACACCGAGGCTGACCGTTACCGGATACCGGTTGCCGACGCTCTCTTGGAGGGTGGCGTGGGCCTCGCGGTCCATCCCGTTGGTGACCGCGATCATATTGTCGAAGCGGGTGAAAAAGACGTAGCCGCCCCGACCGCCGACGTACTGGGCGATATCGGCATACAGCCGCGATTGGAGCGTCTGGAGATCCATCTCGCGGCGTGGCTCCGGCGTCACCGTCCACGGCCCGTAGTTGTCGATCTGAACGAGCGTCAACTGAGTAGTCGTCACGGTGTCCCACTGTTGGGTGGCCTCCACATTGGGTCTTTCCGTTCCGCAGAACCGTTCCGGACGCCGACCGGAGGACCGAAACCACGGGATTCAATTCGGCGACCGCCAACGTCGACGCATGTCATATCGCGGGATCGTCCTCGACGTCGACGGCACCGTCGTCCGGGGCGACAAACCGATACCGGGCGCGGCCGCGGGCCTCGAAGCTATCGAGAACGCCGGCCTCGACCGCGTGTTCCTCTCGAACAACCCGACCGAACGCCCCGCTGCCTACGAGTCGCGGTTCGAGACCGCGGGGTTCGCGGTCGACCACGAGGAAGTCTTCACTGCCGGAACGCTCACCACCCAGTATCTCCGCGATGAACACGCGACCGATCGGCTGTTCGTCATCGGCGAGCCGGGACTCGAAGCCCAGCTACAGGGGGCCGATCTCGCGCTCGTCGATGACCCCGAGGCCGCCGAGGTGCTTTTGGCCTCGCTGGACCGCGGCTTCGGCTACGAGTCGCTGTGTGATGCGATCGTCGCCCTCGACCGGTCGATCCCCTTTGTCGGGACTGATCCCGACATCGTGATCCCACAGGACGGCCCCAACCGTCCCGGATCCGGCGCGATCATCCACGCCATCGAAGGGGTCGCCGGCCGGGAGGTCGACCGGATCTGCGGTAAACCCTCGCCGCTGGCCCGCCGTGCCGTCAGCGACTACCTCGGCCATCCGGCCGAGGACTGTCTCGTCGTCGGCGACCGCCTCGACACCGACATCCAACTCGGGGCGGCCGCCGGCATGACCACCGTGTTGGTCCGCACCGGCGTCACCGACGCCGAGACGTTGGCCGCCTCGCCGGTCGACCCCGACTACGTGCTCGATTCGCTGGCCGACCTCGATGCGGTTCTCGACGGCCGCGTCGACTGACTCGCTTCAGTAGTCGGCGACTACTTAGGTATCCGAACCGAAGTCTACCCACATCCATGTGTGGTATTGTCTGACAAAGGTTTATATGGGCTGGCGCGAACTCCCCTGTATGGAACCGAGTGACACACCGTACGTCTTCGGCGACGAATCGCCAGCACCAGCCAGCCACGACCCCGAAGGGCGGGACGTGGTTATTATCGATGGAGAGGCGATGACGTACCGGAGCTACCACCGCACTCGGCAGTGAGCGTCGGCGGTTTCGTACGCTGATTTTCGACTGACGGCCAAAAAATCGGTGAGCGGTGGCTGTGTCGAGGCCTTAGAACGCGCCGCCGTGGACCTCGACCTCGGCGTGGAGTTCGGGTTTGAGCGCGGCGTGGACGTGGCAGATGTCTTCGGCGCGGTCGACGATGGCGTCGAACTCCTCGTCGGAGAGGTCGGCCTCGACGTGGACGGCAAAGCGGACCGCCGAGAGGTCGTCACCGTCGTCGATGTCGGCCTCGGCGTCGATCTGGATCGTGCCCAGATCGTCGTGGCCCTCCTTGTTGCCGCCGACACGAAGTGCGGGGAGGAAACAGGAGGCGTAGTCCGCGACGAGTACCGCGTTGGGGTTGGGGCCGTCCTCGTCGGTGGCGTCGATCGAGAGCTCGAAGTCGCCGACCTGACTCGTGGTTGCGTAGCCTTCCTCGCTGACCGTGGTGGTTTCGATATCCGTCATGCATTCGCGTCGACGCCCGCGACCATCCTAAACGTTGCTCACTGCCGACGCGAACGAAGCCGGTTCCGATTACCTACCAGTCACGACGCGATACCGGGTGATGTCGACCGACCACTGGCGTGGGGTCGGCGGCCGACGGCCGATGACCTACAGGTCGAACGTCTCGTCGCCATCCAAGACGTGCGGTTCAGCGTCGGTGCCGGTCGCCCGCACCTCACGGACCCACTCGTCGACGTCGATCTCGATCGGCGGGAACGTGTCGTAATGCATCGGGAAGGCGTGGTCGACGTCGAGCCAGTCGACGGCGA
>JAWOEO010000208.1:0-5498 GCA_046482755.1 Halohasta sp.
GGAACCCCACCACACAGAGCCCTTCGGCGCTGTGGGTCGCCGCGACGATCCGCTGGGCACTGTAGACGGAGTGGGCCAGCGGTTTTTCGAGGAGTACGTCACAACCCGCCTCGAGGGCTGCGACCGTGTACTCCTCGTGGAACCGGTTGGGCGTGGTGACCAACAGCGCGTCGACCACCCCGAGGAGGTCGCCGACCTGCTCGTACGTCGAGACGTTGAACTCCTCGCTGAAGCCGCGTCTGGCGTCGCCGGAAATGTCGACGCCGCCGACGAGTTCGGCCTCCTGTTCGGCCAGCAGTTCGGCGTGGTAGCGACCGATCCCGCCGAGGCCAACGATCCCGATTCGTGGTGGTGAGTCTGACGACATTGCTGTAGTGTGGGACGAGTTCGACCGCCGCGTGGAGGCGGTCCGCGCTACCGAACAGACGACCGACGCGGCAGCTCGGTCCGTACTGGAAGCCCGCCAGCGTCGACAATAAACCCTATGACGAATCAGTAGGCGGGGAGGTTGCTGGCCGCTACGTGTCGCCGGTCAGATGCCGCGTCGACAGCCCGACCAGATGCGGGGCCTCCTCGATGATGATCCGCTTGGTGGCCAACTCGACGGCGTTGGTGCTGCCCGGCACGACGAACACCGGCGTCGCGTCGGCGATGCCGGCGGTCGCCCGTGTCGCCACCACACGCGTGCCGATCTCGTCGGAGGAGAGCCGCCGGAACAGCTCGCCGAACCCCGGCAGCTCGCGGTCGAACCGGTCGGCAACGGCGTCGGGCGTCACGTCGTCGACCGTCGGCCCGGTCCCCCCGGTGACGACCACGAGGTCGACGGTCGGCGCGGCCAACAACTCGTCGAGAGCCGCCTGAATGGGGTCGATCCCATCGGGGACCAGCCGGCGGTCGACGACGCGGTGGCCCGCCTCGTCGAACAGCGATTCGATCCGGTCGCCACCGGGGTCGACCGGATCGTCGTCCTCGGCCCGCGAGGTCGAGACGGTCAACACTGCCGCCTGCAGCGGCGAGACGATGTCGTGGCCGTGGTCGTCGGTCGTCCGTCTCTCGGGATCGGTCGTCGGGGTCGGCTGTGATGGCTCGGACATTCCGCTGTATGTGATCGGTTGAACCACATAAACGTTGCACGAATCGGGCCTGAAGGCGGCGACTACCGGGACGGTAAGCGATTGCTACCGGATGATAGCCGACGACTACCGGCGATCGACAGCGAGCTACGTCGGATCGTCGACGGCTTCGAGGAGCCGCTGGTAGCGCCGGCGGGCCTGCTGAGCACGGCGACGTTCGACGGTCGTTCGGATCCGGGCGGCGAGGCGGTCGAACTGGCCGGTTCCCGAGCGCTTGCGGAGGACATCGGACGCACCGGCAGCGAGCGCGTCGTTGGCGACCGCCGCCGACTCCTCGCCGGTGAACAGGATGAACGGCAGGGAGGGATAGTCCGTCCGGATCGCTTCGAGGAATTCGATGCCGGTCGACGACGGCATCCGGTAGTCGCTGACGATACAGTCGACCGGCTCGGCGGCGAGGCGGTCGAGCCCGGCGGCCGGCGTCGGCTCGCTAACGACCGAAAACCGGTCGTCGGCCGCCGTGAGAAACGCCGCGGTGAGCTCCAGAAACGGGACGTCGTCGTCGACGTGCAACACCCGAATCGGGACCATGCCCGACCAAGGGAGTCGATCAACCTAACTGTTCTGCCGGTGGCGGTCAGGGCTCGGGGGGCTGTTCGCGGCCGATGTGGATCTCCCGGCCCTCGATGTCTTCGAGGGCAGCCACGCGTCCGCCGACCTCGACGCGGCCGGTGTCGGTTGCGACCGTCAGCGAGGCGACCTCCTCGGAGTCGGTGAAGTCGACGTCGACGACCTGCCCCGAACAGACTCGTGGCTCGCCGGTTTCGACGTCCCGCCCCTCGACGGTGGCGTAGAACTCCCCGTCGAGTTCCCGGATGTCCTTGACCGCTCGACGGATCGAGGCGTACTTCCGGGGGAAGGGGCGCTCGGAGCCGTCGGTCGCCAGCGTCTCGGCGGTCGTCCACAGCACCGTACCGAAAAAGCCCGAGACCAGAAAGCCCAGCGCCGAACGGTTGAAGATCACCCCATAGCGGTCGGTGTCGTTCCGGAGGGCATCCTGAGTGGCGTACACCGAGCGTTCGCCGTCGGCGACCGCCAACACGGGGGTGGTGATCCCCCGTCGGGCCCGGACGGTCGTCGCCATCGAGAGGTAGTCGAACGATCCGGGGTCGGGGGCCGCACTCGCCGGGGTGACAAGCAGGTCGACGCTCACGCCGGCGGCGGTCCGGGCGGCCAGCGTGTCGCCGAACTCCTCGAGGAGCTCCGGGGTCAGCGAGACGGCGAGTTCGTACTCAGCGGACTCGATACATTCGGCGAGGTGGCGGACGATCGTCGACCGGGATTTGACCAGCGATACCGCCTCTGTCTCACGTGCCGGCGCGGTGTAGCGGGCGACCAGTTCGTCGACCAACTCGGTGAACGACGACTGGATCTCTCCGAAGGCCTCCTCGGGGTCGATAGCGACGATCCGCATCGGGCGGGACTCCCGGAGCTCGACGAGCTGTCGGTCGGCGAGGCTGCGGACGGTGTCGTAGACCCGTGGTTGGGGGATGTCTGTCCGGTCGGCGATCTCGCTGGCGGTGAGCTGGCCGTGTTCGAGGACGACCAGATAGGCGTCGATCTCGTATTCGCCAAGATTGAATCGCTCGCCGACGGTATCGAGCGTCTGCCGGAGGTCGTCGGTCATGGTTCAATATCGGAGAGTGTGCCTATGAGAGTTACTATAAACCGAGTTACAAGCCACCGGATAGATCGACGGCGTTCGGCATGGTACTTGTAGCTGGAGCGGGACAGTCGGCTATGGACCGACGGACGTTCCTGCAGACAGCGGGCGGTGCGGGCGGCACGCTCGCGGTCGCGGGCTGTCTCGACGGCGACGACAGCAGCGAGCCGATCAGCAACATCGGTGAGGGGCCCCCGGAGTACGACCGGCCGGCCTACAGCGCGTGGCCGCCGGCCGAAAGCTACGCCGGCGGCGGGGTGGCCGCCCTCTCCATGCGGCTCGACGCCGCAGTCGGCGTCCAGGCTGCGGTCGCGGCCGGTCGACTCCCGACCGACGAGCCGCTGGTGGGGCTTCCCGTGGCCGCGACCGCGGCGATCCCCGAGGCAGTCGCAACGCTCACCAGCTATCCGTTTGCGGCCCCGCTCCGCCGGGTGATCAACGTCGCCGCCGGCACCGATCCGACCGGCGACACCGACAGCAACGACAGCGTGATCGAGCCCGTCACCGAGTCGGTCGAGGGCGTCGTCGACGAACCGGCCGTTGCTGGCAACGAGACGACGACGCCAGCTAACGGAACGACCACGGCGACAAATGGAACGGCCGAGAACGGAACTATCGCCGAAAACACGACCGTCGACAGAAACGCGACCGTCGCCGGAAACACGACGGTTGTAGACGAAAACACGACCGCGCCGGCAAATGGGACCGCCGACGGGCCGGTCGTCGACACCCTCGGATTCGAGGTCGCCGGGATCACGCTGGTCGACGACCTGCTGGTCTGTCGCGGCAGCTACGACACGGCAGTGATCGCCGACCGCTACACTGACGGGTTCGAAGAGGTCGACCGCCAGCGCGGCGTCTCGATCTACGAAGCAGTCGACGGCCCGTTGGCGTTCGCCCTGTCGGACGAGGTGCTCGTCGTCCCAACCGAACGATCCGACCGGGAGACACCGGCCGAGACCGTTCTCGCTCACGGGCTGAGCGGTTACGTCGCCACGGTCGCCCGCGTGGTCGACGACGAGGACGGCCAGTGGCTCTTCGAGTCGACCGGCGAGGCGGCCCTCACAGCCGCGGTCTGGGGAGCTGACGACCCGCTTGGAACCGTGGCGACGGCTGCTCCCGACAGCGCGCCGGCAGACGGCGAGGGGCTGCTGTCGAGCGCCGACGGACTAGTTAGCGCACTCGACGTGGGAGTCGACGAGGGGACGGTGACCGGCGTCGACACCCGGTTCGCTGGGCTGTTTTCGACTGCCGCCCCGACCGAGGACGAACTCCGCGAACGCCTCGTCGGTGGCGGCAACGACGGCGAGATCTTCGTCGACGCCGAGCGCGTCCACGTGATGGCCTCCTTTGGCGACGACTAACTGCGGTAGGCGGTGACTACTGCGGCTGCCGCGGGACGGCTCGTGGTACCTCGACCCGCACAAGGTTTATCCCTGCGGCGGCATTCGAAACAAAGGCAATGGCAAACGGTACGGTTGATTTCTTCAACGACACTGGCGGCTACGGTTTTATCGACACGGAAGATGCTGACGACGACGTGTTCTTCCACATGGAAGACGTCGGCGGTCCGGATCTCGAGGAGGGCCAGGATGTCGAGTTCGACATCGAGCAGTCCCCGAAAGGCCCACGTGCGAACAACCTAACCCGTCTGTAAGTTCGCTCCGCGAACACTCACAGACAACTACATCTTCCTCCATATTTCGACCGACAAGTGACATCTCGGTGTCGACCATCGAGATCTCGTCGACCGAAACCGCCGGCGGCCACCGATTGGCGGTTAGCGACGACGGGTCGGGATCGGACTGGCGATCTGCGAGCGGGTCGTCAGCCGCCACGCCGGCGAGATCTGGGTCGAGTCGACCGAGGGCGAAGGGTCGACGTGCTATGTTACCCTCGATGGGGCCGGACTGTCGGAACGAAACCCTTTACACGACCTGTCCGGTAGGAGGTGATGAGGGTTCGTGGGTTAGCTTGGCCATACTTCGGGCCTTGGGTGCCCGTGACCCCGGTTCGAATCCGGGCGAACCCATAAAATCGGCGAGCGAAGCGAGCCGTATTTTATTCACTGTGAGCGCGGATTCGAAGCAGGGAGCGGCGCGAACGGAGTGAGCAGAGCGACTGAGGTTCGAATTCGGGCGACCCCACCAGCGTCGACACCCAAACCGCTAGACACCGTTGGGTGAGATGATCACAGTCACCGTCCGGTCGTTCCGGCCCATCGCTTGGACGGTCCAGCCGTGACGCTCGACGGCCCGCCGAAGGTCGTCGGGAACGAGGTCCGGATCGCCCGCGTTACAGTAGGCGCGCGGGACCAATCGTCGCCAACCCGTCGGCGGGTCCCGCCGATACTCGTCAGGGAGCGGGACCTGTCCGCTCGCCTCGTTGGGATACCCTTCGGTCGACGTGATCTCGTCGTAGCCAAGCGCATGGACCGCATCGAGAACCGTCTCGAACGATACTCTGTTGTCGACCATCGCTGATCGCCCTGCATGTCCCGCAGCCACGTGGCATCCTCCCACGACTAAAGTCGTAGGCTTCCCACGCTCGGTGCGCTGGTTTGGGAACTTACGCTTACGACCCGACACGCCGAAGGGAGTGCCGCGCCCCCGTTACTCCTATTAATGAAGGATTCGGAGTTATCTGATTGTTTTACGTCGGTTGAATGTCCAAAGGCTTACTTTTTGTTGAGGCAAACACCA
>JAWOEO010000192.1:0-2856 GCA_046482755.1 Halohasta sp.
CGATAATGGGCTGCCAGACCGCCGGCGCCGTGGCACAGCGGCATCCCGCCCAGGCAAAAGCTCATGAAATTGGCCAGACATCGAGGGGTTCATGATCCAGGGCGGCGACCCGACCGGCACCGGCCGCGGCGGCCCCGGCTACCAGTTCGACGACGAGTTCCACGACGAACTGACCCACGACAGCGCGGGGATCCTTAGTATGGCCAACTCCGGACCCAACACCAACGGCTCGCAGTTCTTCATCACCCTCGATGCCACCCCGCATCTCGACGGCAAGCACTCCGTCTTCGGCGAGGTCACCGAGGGGATGGACGTCGTCGAGGAGATCGGCTCGGTCCGCACCGACGGCAAGGACAAACCGTACGACGATGTCGTCCTCCAGTCGGTCGACGTCGAGTGGCACTAACCCCTGTCTCACCTCTCGGTCCGCTCCCACTATTTAACTAGTCGCCGACTACTCCCCGACTACTCCCAGTTCTCGGTCGACATCCCGCTCTGCTCGCCGAGTCGTCCCATTGCGGGTCTATATAAAATTCCTCGACAACGCTTATACGCAGTCATGGTATACCATACCACGAATAGTATGTTCGAGCAATTTTCGGGCGGCTACTACCTCGGGAAACTGTACGTCGAGCCGCACGACGGCGAACAGGCAGTGATCCATCGCGACGACCACGAAGCGGTCAACGAGCAGCTGTATGCGGGTGGTGCGGGAATCGAGCGGCTTGATGCCCCACTCGTAATGAAGGTCGACAACACACATTTTCCGGTCCACGGCGACGAGGGGGTGCCCTCGGGAACGCTTGCGGTTCCGGCCGAACTGCTCGACGAGCGATCTCCGAGCCAACGTGAGGTGCTGCTGGCGAAGGCCAACCGGGCGATGGAGCTGCTACAGTATTCGGGCTGGCAGCCAGCGGCTGGTGTCTAACGCGTCTCCGAATACTGTCGGCTCCAGAACCCCTTCTGGCCAATCGAGACAAACGGCATGAACACGAGGAGATAGAGCAACGCGGGTGCCGACGGCCACGGACCGACCACGAGCACACCGGCTGCGACGACGATTAGGCCGACAGCGAGGCCCATGACGGCGACACCCCGCCGCTTGAGCGGCTCTAGGTCGGTCGACCCGACCGGGAGTTCAAAGGCCTCGCTGAGCGCGTCGGGATCGGCGACGGGTCCGAGCTGTCGCGTCCGCTCGTCGTCGCCCCAGCCGGTCGTCAGCGAGACGGTCCGGGTACCGCGCAGGCGATCCGGCAGGCGGTCGGCGACCACCTCGACATCGCGGAGGACGCTGATCGGCGTCGACCACTGTGGTTCGTCGAGCCACGTGTCGTAAGCCACGAGCATGTCATCGTATCGCCGGTATTCGACGGTTCCGTAGCGGAGGTAGTAGGTCGCAGCTTTCAGGCCGACTGCGGCGACGAACAGCCCGATCACGGCAACTGCCGACGCCGCCACCGTCGCCTCGGAGAGCGCCTCGCCGAGAATCGCGATCACCGCTAACCAGACGATGGCGAACCATCCCGCGTAGGTCGGTGCGACGTTCGCAAGCGCGTACAAGACGGCCGTCCAGCCGGTCGACGTCCTGTCGGTCGGGACGCGAGCTACGGGCTCGCTGTCGGGAACCGGTGGCCGGTCGGGGCTCTCGGCGGGCTCGTCGGGTACCGACAGCCACCCCGAGAGTTGTCCGCCTTCGCCGTGGCTGGCCCGGAACGCCGACCACTCGACGAGCAGTTTGAGCCCGACGAACACGCCGAAGACGAGGTCGACGCTGACGGAGATCCCCGGAATGACAAACAGCACGAACACCAGAAAGAAGGCCTGTCGACCCGGCGTTTCGATCACCGTGTACGGCGAGACTGTCTCGTAGCGACCTCCGCGGAGATAGTCGCGCCAGACCTCGACCGACTGGCCGACGAACAGCGCCGAGACGCTCGCTACGACCTCTGGACGGGCGATCACGTCGGCGAGCGGAATCGTCTGTGAGAGGACGACTCCGATGAGGAGCCCACACCACGCAGCCGCGCCGCCGACGGCGGCCGCAAACGGCACGTTCCGGGGATACACCGGCGGGAGCCAGTCGACCACCTCAACCCGACCTCGCTTCTCGACGAGTTCGGAACCCGACAGCGTGTAGAGTCCCTCCTCGCGGTCGGTCGGCGGCGGCTGTTGGGCGAACAGCGCTTTGACCCCTGCCAGCGGGAACGACAACAGCAGTTCGAGCGTGTAGATCACGACCACCGTCGACGGCTCCCAGCCGAAGATAGCGACACCGACCAACGGAATCAGGTTGGCGAACAACATGGGCACGAATCCGGCGACTGAGGGACCCCGGTCGGTGTCTGTGGGCGAGCGCATCAACTGTCAGTGGTACGGACGATCGACTGATAAGCATCTCGAACTGTCAAACGTTGCTCGTAGCGCCGACCCAACGTTTCAAGTTCGCAGAACGCGCCCATGCGGTATGCTTGACGAACTGCTCGGGCGGGCCGAACTCAAAGACCGTATCGAGGAGTTAGAGGACCAAAAGCACCACTTGGAGCGCCAGCTGGAGGCCGAATCCAAGCGGCGAGCCGACGCCGTCGCCGATCGCCAGCAGGCCGAACAGCGGGTCAACCGACTCGAAGACAAGATCACCGAGCTCGAAGATCGGGTCGACCGGAGTGAACCCGACACCGACGCCGACCGCTCGCCACGCGGGACCGAATCGCTCCGCGGCGAGCGGCTCACCGAAGTGCTCGACCGGCTCCAGTCGTTCGAAACGGGGCCCGAGGGCGCGCTGACGGCCGTGCTCGTCGACGCCGAGAGCGGCCTCCCCGAGCCGGTCAGCGAGGCCGCCGGCGACTGCGCCGCCCC
>JAWOEO010000230.1:0-4495 GCA_046482755.1 Halohasta sp.
CGACATCCCGAGATCGGTCATGGAGTCGACGATCGCTTCGCCCCGGATGCCGCGGCGACGGACCGACTGGAGTGTGGGGGCTCGTGGGTCGTCCCAGCCGTCGAGTTCGCCGGCGTCGATGAGTTCCTTGATCGTTGAGGTCGAAATCTTGACGTCGTACTCGTCGATCTGGACGTGGCCCCAGTGCAGGACTTCGGGGTATTCCCAGTCGAAGTAGTCGTAGAGGAACTGCTGTCGCTTGGCCGAATCCTGCAGATCGATCCCGCGGATGATATGCGTGATGCCGACGAGGTGGTCGTCGACGCCCGACTGGAAGTCGAGCATGGGCCAGCAACGATACTCTGCGGCCTCCTCGCGTGGATGCGGCGTGTCGATCATCCGGAACGCCACCCAGTCCCGGAGGGCAGGGTTCTTGTGTTCGATATCGGTCTTTACGCGGAGGACCATCTCGCCCGATGCGTACTCGCCGTCGACCATCGCCTCAAATTCTTGGAGGACGGTCTCGGGGTCCTTGTCGCGGTTCGGCGACGGGGTGCCCTCGCGTTTGAGCGCCGAGAACTCCTCGGCGGGGAGATCGCAGGTGTAGGCCTCGCCCATCTCGATCAACTCGCGGGCGTGGTCGTAGTAGATGTCGACGCGGTCCGAAGCTCGATAAACCTCGTCGGGTTCGAAGCCGAGGTAGTCGATATCGTCGAGGATGGCGTCGTAGGCATCGAGATCCGGGCGTTTGGTCTCGGGGTCGGTGTCGTCGAACCGGACGACGAACTCGCCGTCGTAGCGGTCAGTATAAGTGCCGATCACAGAGGGCATGCGGGCGTGGCCGAGATGCCACGGGCCGTTCGGGTTGGGGGCCGCGCGAAGGCGGACCGTCTCGTAGTCCTCGGCGTTCGGGAGGTCGGGCAGCGTGTGTTCGTCGACCTCGTCTTCGGCATCGAGTTCGTCGACGAGTGCCTGATCCAACTCGGCGAGTCGCTCGCGGCGGGCCTCACGGTCGAGGCCGCCGATTTCCCCGACGACTTGGCCGACGACGCCCGGCACCTCGTTGCCGTGCGGTCGGAAGTCGGGATTGTCACCCATCAGTGGACCCATGATCGCGCCCACGTCGGGGTCGCTGTCGTGTTTGAGCGCGTTGAACAGGGCGTGTTTCTCGGCTTCCCCTTTCACGCGCTCGCGGAGTTCGTCGTCCATTGGGTGTGGCTTTCGCGTGACCCGTCAAAAGGGGTGTGGATCGGTGTTCTCGCCACTACTCAGCGCCACTCGGATCGTGTACTGGCTGTCTGACTGTCCGAGATTCAAAACCGATGGCTGATCAATATAACCGTATGGCCCTCCGCAGTCGGATCGAGACGTGGCTCACACTGTACCTCGATCTCCTCCCAATGGGCGACCGTCCCGCCATCGGCGCGGGGTACGCGATGGCAGCCGCGACCGCCGTGGCTGCCATCGGTTTCGGTATCGTACTGGGTGTTCTGTCCGGGATCGGGGCCGCAGCGCTGTTCGTCGGTGTGGGTGAGTATCCCAATCCGCTTGTTGGTGGCGGGGTTGCTGTGATGGCTGTGATAAGCTGGCTGACCGCTGCTGGGACGTCGCTCGGTATCGTCGTCCCAGGTGGGTTCGTCGGCGGAGTCGTCGTCTGGCGGTTCGTGCCCGCATCGCTCCGCCTCGGCGGGTTCGTCGGTGGCCTGCTGTCGACACTCGTCGGCTACGCCGTCTGTTGGGCGCTGCTCCTTCCCTTCGGTGTGTTCGTTACGCTCGCTGTCGACCCCGCGGTGACCACGGCCGCCGGTTCGGCGCTGGAGCTCGGGTTGCTGCTCGGCTTCATCTCCGTCTACACCAGTTGGGCAACCCTTCCTGCCGGGGTGCTGACGGGGTATCTCTACGAGCGATCACTGAACTGAGCCATGACTCATCCGGGAGCCGACCGCTCGCCTAGATCCAGCGATCCAACCGCTCAGCTACGCTGACACATCCGGCATTCGGAACGCTTGAAACCCTCTGCTCCGAACTCCATCCGTGAGTCGACGCCGACTGTTTGGCTCGCTGTGTGGGCTCGTCTTCTTCCTCAACCTCGCCAGAATCGTCTTCGCGCCGCTCTTGGATGTGTTCATCGCCGAATTCGGGATCGGCGAGGCGACCGCCGGGTTGATCGTCACCCTCGCGTGGGTCGGCAGCGCCTCGCTCCGACTGCCCGCGGGCTGGCTGCTCACACGGGTCCCGCGGCACTACCTCGTCATCGTCTCGGGGACGATCCTCACCGGCGCGGCGGCCGCCACGGGTGCGGCGGTGACGGTCCGACAGCTGATGGTCGGCGCGTTCTTCATGGGCACCGCTTCGGGCGTCTACTTCGTCTCGGCGAACCCGCTGTTGAGCGAGTTGTACCCCGAGCGTGTCGGTCGCGTCATGGGCATTCACGGCGCAGCCAACCAAGTCGCTGCAGTCGCAGCCGCGCCGCTGGTCGCCGTCTCGCTGTGGGTCGACTGGCGGCTCGCACTGTGGACGATCGCCGTCGGCACCGCCGTCGTGACCGTCGCTACGCTGATCGTCGCCCGGCGGACCGAGATGCCCGATGCCGGGGCGGCCGACCGCTCGCTCGTCGCCGGCGCTCGCTCGGAGTGGCGGATCATCCTCTCGGCGCTTGCGCTGGCCGGGGTCGCGGTCTTCGTCTGGCAGGGTGTGTTCAACTTCTACGAGTTGTATATGCAGGCCAGTGGGCTCTCGCCGAACGCCGCCTCAACGATGCTGACGATCGTCTTTGCCGCGGGGGTTCCGGCGTTCTTCGTCGCCGGCGAGTTGGCCGACGACCTCCCGTCGGTGCCGCTGTTGCTGGGCATCGTCGCTTCCTTCGCCGGCTGCCTGCTGCTGTTGGTCGCCGTCGACGGGTTCCTCGCACTCGCGGTCGTTTCGGCGCTGATCGGCTTCGTCATCCACGCGCTGTTTCCCGCAACCGACACCTACATTCTGAGTGCCCTGCCGGATTCGGCCCGCGGCAGCGCCTACGCCGTCTTCAGTACCGCCTGGATGGTCTCCCAGTCGGGCGGCTCCTCCCTGCTCGGCACGCTGATCGAAGGCGGCCTCACCTACGATGCCGTCTTCACTATCGCTGCGGTCGGTCTCTTGGCAACGGTCGCCGGACTCGCAGCCCTCGAACGCGCCGGTCGACTACCCTCATAAGTAGTCGGCATATACTTTTCAAAGCCCGATCACCGGAGCCGTCGCTTCCGGAGTTGGATCGGTGTGCCGACCGGATGTCGACACTGGAAGGACGGCAACTCTAGTTCGGGTAGGGGTAGCTAGTAGCACACCGGCACGTAGTATAAAACCCGTCGATCGTTTATCACGGTTCTGTCCGTCGATTTCTTCGACGGCGATTGGTCGGTTGAAGATACACTCGATCAAGGAGGGGCTGCCTATGACATCGTTCGGACAGGTTGCCGCTCGCTAGCCCCGGTCGACTGGCAGCCGAGTACGGCAACTGATAGATTCCCGCGGGCGGAATATGTTATAATTCACTCGGGAGCCAACCGTGGCGTGATGCCCGAAGAAGAACTTTTCAAAACCGAAACCGACCATCAACGAGCGGAGATCGCCGAGTCCCTCGTCGCTGCGGCCGAGGGGATCGAGGCCGGGAGCGTCCAGTTGACGAGCGAAGAAACCGATCACGAGGTGTCGATCCCCGAGACGGCGACCTTCGAGACCGAACTCGAACGCCTCACCGATTCGGAGACCGGCGAGCAGCAGTACGAACTCGAATACGAAATCCGGTGGACAGAGTAGCGACTACTGGAACGCGCCGCCCAACTCGTCGGTTCGATCGACGTCGCGTTTGCCGAACTCGCGTTCGATCTCCTCGTATCGCTCGCGGGTCTCGGCGGTCACGCTCGCGGTGACCTCGTCGAGGGCGTCCTCGAAGTGAGCCATCGTCACCCGGACGTTGCCGACCGAGTCGGCGACCTCCTCGTTGTCGACGCTGCCGATGAACTCCCGGCTGGCGGCCATCGACGCCTCGCGGCAGACCGCCTCGATGTCCGCGCCGACGTAGCCCTCGGTCTTGCGGGCCAGCGAGTCGAGGTCGACGTCGTCGGCCAGCGGCTTTGCGTCGGTGTGGACCTCGGAGATCTTCCGGCGGGCCTCCTCGTCCGGCACCGGCACGTGGACGTGCCGATCCAGTCGACCGGGCCGCAGCAGCGCCGAATCGATCAGGTCGGGCCGGTTCGAGGTGGCGATCACCACGACGTCTTCGAGGGATTCGAGGCCGTCGAGTTCGGTCAGCAGTTGGCTGACCATCCGTTCGCCGACGCCCGAATCGGTCGACTGACTCCCGCGCTCGGCGGCAATCGAGTCGATTTCGTCGAAGAACACCACCGTGGGGGCGTTCTCTCGGGCCTTGCTGAAGACTTCGCGGACGCCTTTCTCCGACTCGCCCACGAACTTGTTGAGGAGTTCGGGGCCTTTGATCGAGATGAAGTTCGACTCAGCCTCGTTGGCGACCGCTTTG
>JAWOEO010000325.1:0-3161 GCA_046482755.1 Halohasta sp.
TCATGCGGTGAGTTGCGGTGGTCACGCAGTTCGTGGTCGACCTATTCTGCTGAGCCGATACTCACGAAGAACGTGCAGTAGGACGGCCGACTACAGAGGTAATTGTCGTCGACAGTGACCGGTCGACAGTATAAAAACGCCCGGAGCAGGATTTGAACCTCACTCGCTCCTTCCAGTCGCTCGCTGGTTCAAATCTCTTCTGAACCGTTTTCCGACTCACGGTGTTCCTCGCACACGCTACGCGGTGCTCGGAGTTGTTGTTTGTCGGAAAACGCCCGGAGCGGGATTTGAACCCGCGTCACAACCGTGACAGGGTTGTATGATGGGCCACTACACCATCCGGGCTTGCTGCATTCATGCGTTTCCGGGGGAGACGTTTAAGACTTATTAGTTGGCCCGACGCTGGTGGGTCGTTTCCGATCCAGATGTATGTTTACAACCATTATGGTTCATTAATAATTGGGAATGAATAAGTAGCCAGTGACGAGATGTTAGCTACCCACACGGTGGGGGACTATCATGTCAGACAAACACAGTCGGGTTTCACGTCGTACTGTCCTCAAAACGAGCGGTGTCGCGGCAGCCGTCGGATTGGCGGGCTGTACCGGCGGGGACAGCGACTCGGGCAACGAAAACGAAGTCGAGATCGTCCACTGGTGGACCGCGGGCGGCGAAAGCGACGCGATCGAGGCGTTGATCGAAGGGTTCGAAGAGGAGTACCCGGATCTCAGCGTTAACAACAACCAAGCGCCGGGCGGGGCTGGCTCCGCACTCAGTACCGAGATCCAAGACCGCGTGCTCCAGGACAACGCCCCAAGCACGTTCCAGATCTGGCCCGGCGGCTCGCTCGAGACCTACACCGACTCGGACGTCCTCGCCGACATCAGCGACAGTGTCTGGGACAGCGAGATGGAAAGCGCGTACAAGGAGGGCGTCAGAGACCTCTCGCAGGACGGTGACGGCAACTACGTCGCCGTCCCGCTGAACATCCACCGCCTCAACAACCTGTTTTACAACGTCGACGTCCTCAACGACGCAGGCGTCGACCCCGCTACCCTCTCGTCGCCGGCGGATCTCCTCTCGGCGATGGAGACCATCGACGCCGAGACCGACGCTGCACCGATGGCCCAGTCGACCCAGTCGGCCTGGACGGTCCTCCAGTTGTGGGAGGACATCCTCGTCGGCGAGGCAGGGGTCGAGACCTACGAGGCCGTTCTCGAAAACGGTGTGGCGGAGAACGAAGAGGCGGTTCGGAGCGCCCTGCAGACGGTCGTCGACTACCGGGACTACTTCAATGACGATGCTGGCTCGGTCGCTTGGGACGAGGCGAACAACGACGTGATCAACGGCGACGCCGCCTTCATGCACCAGGGCGACTGGGCCGCGGGACAGTACGAATCCAGCGAGGACTTCGAGTTCGAGGAGCAGTGGGATCACGTCCCGTTCCCCGGCACCGAGGGCGTCTACCACATCGTCACCGACTCCTTTGTCAAACCCGAGCCCAACCCCTCGCCGGATGCCACCGACGCGTGGCTGAGCTACGTCGGCTCGGTCGACGGCCAGGAGCGATTCAACCCGGTCAAAGGCTCGATTCCGGCCCGGACGGACGTGCCCGACGACGCGTTCGGGCCGTTCCTCAGCCGCCAGCGCGAGGACTTCGACAACTCGAACGCCCAGCCAGCAACCATCGCCCACGGGACAGGCGTGAGTCCAGGCGTCAAAAGCGATGTCGAGGAGGCGTTTTCATCGTTCGCTGGCGAGTGGGACGTCGACAGAACCTACAGCGATCTGACGGACGCGTTCTAACCGCCTCCGTCGCCGCTTGATTTCAATGGATACGAACAAATCACCGGATTCCGACCCGCCGTCGACAGAGACGGTCAGTACTGACGGTGGGCTGCCAGCCGAGGCGAGCGATTCCACAGAGTCGACCCTCCAGCGATGGACGAAAAGCGAGTTCGTCAAATCCCTCCCGTTTTGGCTTCCAGCAACGTTGCTGGTCGGGGTGTTCGTCTACGGCGCGATCGGCTGGAACTTCATCATCTCGCTGACCGACTGGCAGGGCCTCCGCCGGGTGACCTACAACCCCGGCGCGTTCGATCTCGACAACTACGTCGAGTTCTTCAGTAAGGTCGCCGAGGGCGGGCTGCTCGGCGGGCCGCAGGAGTACTGGGCGTTCCGGAACACGTTCGTCCTCCTGATCCTCTTTACGGTGGTCGCGCTGATCGTCGGCCTCCTGCTCGCCCTGCTGGTCGACCAGAAGATCCGCTTCGAGAACTCCTTCCGGACGATCTTCCTGCTGCCGATGAGCCTCTCGTTCGTCGTGACGGCGGTGTTCTGGGCGTGGATGTACAATCCGTCGTCCGGAATGATCAACGAGGGCCTCCGGCTCGTGGGGTTGGGCGCGATCACCCAAAACTGGATCAGTGATCCCCAGTTCAAGCTGTTCGCGGTGATATTTGCGCTGATCTGGCAGTTCAGCGGCTACTGCATGGTCGTCTATCTGGCCGGCCTCCGGGCGATCCCGACCGACCAGTACGAGGCAGCCAAAGTCGACGGCGCGAACACCCTCAAGATGTACTGGCGGGTGATCATCCCGCAGCTCCGGGCCTCAACGACCAGCGCGGCGGTGGTGCTGATGGTGTTCGCGCTGAAGGCCTTCGACTTCCTGTTCGTCATGTTCGGCACCCAGCCCGGCCGGTCGGCCGATATCCTCGCGCTGATGATGTACCGCGAGGCCTTCGACGGGACGGCCAACTGGGCCTACGCCTCGGCGATCGCGACGATCCTCTTCGTGATGGCACTGGGGGTCATCTCGCCGTATCTCTACCGGCAGTACAAACGAGGTGCACTCTGATGTCGACGCTTTCAGCACTCACCGACACCCGCCCCGACTGGAGCCGTATCGCCCTGTATGCCACCCTGCTGACGATGATCGTGTTGTATCTCTCGCCGCTCGAAAGCGGGCTGATGACCTCGATCAAGACGCAGGCCGGCTTCCAGGGGACCTCGCCGTTCGTCCCGCCGCTGCCGGGACAGTTCGCGATCGAACCGTGGATCGAGGCCTTCGGGCGGCTCCAGTCCGGCCTGGTCAACAGCGTGCTGTTCGCCATTCCGGCGACGATCCTCTCGGCGACGATCGGTTCCATCACGGCCTACGG
>JAWOEO010000347.1:0-8918 GCA_046482755.1 Halohasta sp.
TTGTAGCCGATCCACGTCCCGCCCGCAGTGCGGTCGCGGGGTGCGATGGCGACGGGCTCCTCGTGGAACCGACCGGGCGGATCCGAGGGTCGACCCAGCGCTTCGTCACGGTTGGCGGCAACGACAATCGGCGCGTCGGGCAGCGTTTGCCAAACGAAAACGAGTGTACACACGGGAAACCGTAGCACGCCAATAACTAAAAGACCGGCTCCGGATCGAGGCCGCTCGGTCGCCGGAACCGATGGGCATAACAGGGATTCCTGCGAAGGAGAGAGTCAACCCACATGACCAATAATGATACACGCCTGACGGCGAGTGACGTGGCCGAGACGACGATCGACACCGATCTCCTGATCACGGTTTCGGGGCCGCCGGGCTGTGGGGCGACGACGCTCTGTAACCGACTATCGGCGGCGATGGACTGTCCGTACGTCTCCGGCGGCGACATCTTCCGCGAACTCGCCGAAGAAAACGAGATCAGCCTCAACCAGCAGATCGCCGAGGCCGACACCAGCGACTCGATCGACCGCGCGCTCGACGACCGGCTCCAGTCGATCGCCGAAAAGTGGGGGGCAGCGGACAAACCGTTCATTCTCGAATCCCGGCTGGCGGGCTGGCTCGCCGGTGAGCATGCGGATCTCCGACTCTGGCTCGACGCGCCCGAAGCCGTCCGGCTCGAACGGATCGACGGCCGGGTCGAAACCGAAGCCGAGATGCGAGTCCGAGAGGTGAGCGAGGCCGGCCGCTACCAATCGTACTACGATATCGACGTCGACGACCGGGAGTTCTACGACCTGCAGATCAACACCGCCAGATGGGACAAGGAGGGCGTCTTCCAACTCGTCCGTGCGGCGATCGAATCCTACGACCGGGAGGCCGACGAGGGATCCTTCGAGACGCCGCCGGTCGAGGTGTAGTCGTCTCGTTATTCCTCACCTAGTCCACAGTAGCCACCGACTACCGCGACCGGCCTGTGGGTGCGTTCCACTCGGCGAACGGCGTCCCCGTCGACGACTGGTCGATGTAGGCTTGTTGCATCACTCGGACGGCCTCTGCGAACGACAGTCCGTCGTCGAGCCCCGCCAGAACCCGGTCGAGTTTCCACTGGCTCGGCGTGTATCGCCGGTCCCATCGGGCCTCGATCGGGTCGAGATACCGACTGATCGTCGCCTCGCTCACACCTTGCTCGCGGAGGCCGCGGCGGGCGTACTCGAAGACCTCCGCATAGATGACCGACGAGTCGCTCGTCTCCTCGCCGTCGGCGGTGATCCACGCCAACTCCGCGTCGATTCCGTTTCTGACGGCATTATAAAATGCCGTCTCGGAGGTCGACTGGTCGAGCGTTTTCACGGGGTGGTCGGCCGCCAGCAGGCCGCGGATCAGTCCCGTCACGAGACACTGGAGGCCGACGATGTCGTCGACGGTCGGCTGGGTCGGAAGCGGGCGATACTCGATGCGGAGCGACCGCTCGTCGCCGTTGCCGACCGGCTGGCCGCCGGTCACCGCCCGCAGCCACCGCCAGTAGGTTCCGCGCTTGTGGTCGAGTTCCCAGAACTCGTCGCCGAACGTCTCCCGCGGCCCCTCGACCAGCCACTCCCGGAGGAACGGGGCGACCGTCGGGTCCGCGACCAGTAGGTCGACGACGTCGGTTGGGTCGTCGAGCGTGTCCGGGAACCGGACCTTCTCCCACGCCCCGTTGATCGATTTCTCGAAGACATCGATCCGGAGTTCGTGGTGGGTCTCATTGAGCAGCGCCTCGGGGTCGTCGACATCGTAGCAGTCGACCGGCAACAGCGGCGAGTTGGTCGACAGCGCGAGCACCGGGCCGAGGGTGGCGATCGCGGCGTTGTAGGCGTCGGAAAACGTGGCTGTGTCGGGAATCTGGAGATGTGGTTGGATCGAACTGGTGAGCGATTCGACGAGGATCGTCGGGACCGAGACGTCGGCCCCCGGCACCGACACCGAGACGCTACCGCCGCATTCGTCGAGGATCGCGGTGTCGAGGGCGCTGTACCGCGGGGAGTGGGCCATGTTGTTCGCAACGAGGACCCCATCCTCGCGGTCGACATCCCCGAAGTAGGAGGCGGTCCCCTCGCTCGGCGGCACCGACCACATCGCATCGAGAACGATCTCACAGCCTGCCTCTCGGGCGGCCGCACGCGTAGACTCGACGCTCGCCCGAAGCTGCTCGGCTTGGGTTTCGATGCCGGCCTCGGTCAACGGGTCCGGCGAGGTGTTGAGTTCGGCGTTATGGAGGCCGAGTTCCTTCTCGCAGTCGGCCTCGAACACGGATTTGGGGAGCCGGGTGAGGGTTGCCGCCTCGTCGACCGCATACACCTCCAACTCCATGCCGATCCCGAAGTCGGGTGAATCGAGGTCGCCCGTGGTGATCGTCTCGCGCAACTGGTCGGCCTGCTCGTCGACCCGGCGGTCGAACTCGGCGGCCGTCTCGGCCGACAGCGACTGCTGGATCAGCTCCAGAAACGTCGATTGCGTCATTTCCCTGACGGTCGTAATCCAGTGTGATAGACCTGTCGGGGGCGGCAGTCGACGGCTGTCGGTGGCGGTGGCCGTCGCTCGGCTGGGTAGTCGACGCCTACGGTGCCCAAAGCGAAGGTAGTCGACGCCTACGGTGCCGCAAAACGAGCCGAGGCGACGACGCCCACCGGGATGAACACGGATTTATTCGGCCGCGCTGTAGGTCGACCGTGCAGATCGTGGGCTACGACGCCGCCGACGGCGGGCTGTTGCTAAGCGACGGTGACGACCTGAGCTACTGCGATCTCGAACCGGGAGCCGAACTCGAATACACCCTCGGCGAGCGACACTGCGCGGGGACGGTCCACGACGACAGCCACATCGCCTGCGAGAACCCGACTGCGCCCTACTGCCCGGACCACAGCCACACATGGGTCTGTGCCCGGTGTACCGGCACCTGCCTCAAAGACGAGATGGACTGTTTCGACGACCACGCGATCTACCTCGCGGCGTTCGCGCCGGATCAGTTCAAAGTCGGGGTGACCAAGGAGTGGCGGCTGGAGACACGGCTCCGCGAGCAGGGTGCGGATCGGGCCGCCCACATCCGGACCGTCGACGACGGCCGGATCGCCCGCCAGCTCGAGGCCGAAATCGCCACCGAGATCCCCGATCGGGTGCGTGTGCCGACCAAGCTGGCCGGACTCGGTCGATCGGTCGATGAGGCGGCGTGGAAGGCTCTGCTCGCGGGATTCGAGCCGATCGAGACCTTCGATTTCGACTACGGGCTCGGTCTCGACTGTCGGCCGGTCGACGAAACGCTGGCGACCGGCACGGTGCGAGGAACGAAGGGGCGGCTGTTGGTAATCGACCGCGGGGGGTCGACGTATGCGGTCGATCTGCGGGCGTTGGTCGGCTACGAGGTGACCGCGGGGCGGGGACGGCGGGAACGCCAGTCGAGTCTCGGCTCCTTTTAGTCCAGTTGTTGGACGCTCCGGCTGATATCCTCGACCTTTTGGGCCTGTTCCTCGTTGGCGGCGGCGATCTCCTGGATCTCGGTGGCGACGGTCTCGGTCTCCTCGACGAGTTCGTTCACCATGCTGGCGACCTCCTCGGTCGAGACGGCTTGATCGTCGGTCGCACTCGACACCTCTTGGATCCCCTGTGAGGCTTCTTGGACCGCTTGGGCGATGTCTTGGAGGGTATCCATCGCGTTTTCGACCTTCTCGATCCCCTCGTCGACCTCCTCGGTCGTCTCTTCGAGGCTGTCGACGGTGTCGTCGGCGTCGGATTTGATCTCCTCGATCATCGACTCGATCTCGGTGGCGTGTTCCTGTGACTCGCCGGCCAGCGATTTGACTTCGTCGGCGACGACGGCGAAGCCTTCGCCGGCCTCACCGGCACGGGCGGCCTCGATCGAGGCGTTGAGTGCGAGGATGTTGGTCTGGTCGGCGATGTCGTTGATGACCTCGACGATCTCGTCGATCTCGTCGATCCGGTCCTGTAAGGTGCCGACGTCGGTCGAGACGGTCTGTGTCGACTCGTCGACCCGCTGCATCACGTCGATGGCCTCGGTGGCGGCCCCGCGTCCCTCGTCGGCGAGTTCCTCTGCGTTGGCGCTGGTAGCAGCGACCTCCTCGGCCGTTGAGGCGATCTCCTCGACGGTCGCCGACATGTCGGCGATCTCCTGGGCGACCTCGCCCATCGAGTCCGCGGAGTTGTGGGCGTGATCGCTGATCTCGTTGGTACTGGCGGTCATATCCTGGACGGTCTGTTTGATGTCCTGGACGCCGGCGTCGACGTCGTCGGCGACGAGTCGCTGCTGGCGGAGCTCTTCTTCGAGCCGCTGTTGGTGTTCCCGCTGGCTTACGGCGTTGGTGATGAACCCCAGCACCGTCTCGACCATATCGTGTTCCTCGGCGAGCCACGGGCCGTCGTCGGCCGGCGGCCGCTCCTCGGTGTAGACGACGTCGATCACGATCCGGGTCCCCGCCTCGGTGGTCGACTCGTGGGTCAGCGGCTCGCCGACCCGCTCGAAGCCCGGCGATTCGGCGACCTGATCGCCCACCGCGATCTGGGCCTCGGTCACGTTCGGATACTGGAACCACTGGGGGAGTTCGTCGACGTAGGTGTCGATCAACTCGTCGGTCGGCCGGTCGGCGTCGGTGAACAGGTCGGTCGCCCGCCGGATCGCTGCCAGCTCCTTGGTCCGTTCCTGTAGTTCGACTTTGGCCTCCGTCTCGCCGAGCTCGCGGAACCGCTCGCCCAACTGGAACTGCTCCGACGGAAGATCGGTGTGGTCGCCTGACTGGCTCATACCGTTGGCTCGGCGGCGTGGCAAAATAATCTACGGTCGCAATTATCCGCACTGATAACACCCGCGCTGCCGCCGCGCTCGCGGCCGGATGAACAACCGTTTTCAGTCCGCCGGTCGAACCGGGAGCCATGAGTGACGACGAGTCATCAGCCGACGGCGACGAAGGCGACGAGAGCGAGGAGAAATCGTTCCGCGAGCGGGTCGAAGAGATCCGTGAGAAGCGCCAGAAAGAACGCGAGGAGGGCGGCGAGGGTGCCCCGAGCCCCGAGGAGATGATGGGCGGCGGTGGCCCCGGCATGGGTGGCGGCGGCAACCCCTTCGCCCAGATGATGGGTGGAATGATGGGCGGCGGCCCCGGCATGGGTGGCGGCCCCGGTGGCGCTGGCGCTCGCGGCGAGGAGTCCAGCGGAAACGAGGAACTCGTCCGCGAGGTCCGCCAGCTCCGCGACGAGGTCCGCGATGCCAACCGCGAGCTCCGCCGGATCGCCGACGCGCTCGAAGACGACTGACCACTGCGGTCCGGAACACCTAACCGACCGCCACACACCCCTTTGAGGTGATGGGGATCGCCGAGGAGCGCATCGACGAGCTGTTCGACCTCGCCACGGCCGCGGCCGCCGCCGGCGAGTTCGACCGCTCGCGGGAGTACGTCCGGCTGGCCCGCCGGATCGCCGAACGAAACCGGTGTGGCCTCCCCCGGCGGTTCAAACGCTTTACCTGTTCTCGGTGCGATGTCGCGCTTCGGCCCGGCCGCAACGCCCGCGTCCGGGTCGACAAGGGCCGGGTGGTCGTCCGCTGTGACTGTGGGGCGACCCACCGCTACCCCTACGAGTAAACTACCCCACCCTACTTCGCTCGGTTTGACGACCTCGCTTCGTTGAGGGTGGGGCTTTCACGTGGACTCTCGCTCTGGCCGGAATCTCCGGCAGGAGGTTCATATCCTCCGTTCGCGTTCAACGTCCCGCGATTCAAGCGCACCCACGGGTGCGCCTCCGCCGTCCCCAGTTTGGTTACGGCGGAGATACCGCAGTCCGATGTTTTTGGCGGCGTTGTAGTCGGCGTGGTTCTCGTAACCGCATTTCAGACACGCGAAGTCCTCGCCATCACGGTTGTCAGGGTGGGTGAACCCACAGTGTGAGCAACGGCGTGACGTATTCTCCGGGTCCACCTGCTCCACGTCGATGCCGTGAAGTTCGGCCTTGTATTCGACGTACCTGTACAACCGTTCAAACGCCCACTTGTGCCCCCACGAGGCACCGGAGAGACGGTCGCGGATGCCAGTCAACTCCTCGAAGGCGATGACCGGACAGCCATTTCCGGCTGCTTCTTCGATGATACCGTTCGCAATCCGGTGGAGCATCATAGTGAATCGTCCTGTTTCTTGTCGCCCGACAGACCGGATGTTCTCGTGAGCGTGACGGCTTCCGCATTGCTGGAGTGAGGCCCGGCGTTTCTCGTACTCGCGCCGCCAGTGATCGAGCTCGTGGCCGTTCCAGAAGGTACCCGTCGAAGTGACCGCGAGTTGGTTCACGCCGAGGTCAACGCCGAGGACTGTGCTGTACCCGGTCGTTGCCTGTTCCGGCGCGTCAGACTCCACCTCCGCCTTTGTACGAAGATGAAGGAACCACTTGCCGTCCTTGTTGTGGAGTTCTGCACCCGTCACCTCGTAGTCGTCGTTGTCGAGATACCGGCTGTGAGGTGTGTCGCGGTCCTCGTCGGGTAGGACGTACTCGACTTCGATTCGTCCGTCTACAGTCGCCAACGACACGTACGTGTCGTGGAACGTGGCGCACCGCTTGTCGTAGACGGCAGTCGGTTGCGAGAAATGTGGTTTGCCAGCATACTCGCCCTGTTTCCAGCGAGCGACGACGCTCTGTACGGCGTCGGCGGCCTTGTTGCGAGCGTTCTGGACGAGATTCGCGTGCAATCGTGTCCGATCACGTACCTCGTCGTAGGTTTCCTCCTGCAACTGTGCCTTACTGGTCGTCTTGTATTCGTCCTGCCAAGCGTGGTCAACGACATAGTTGGCAGCCAACAGAAACTCATCAACTGTTTCGCGCAGAAGTGCGGCGTCGTTGTTGTCCACGTCGAGTTTGACTGGGACAGTTCGCCGCACCTCCATACGTCAGATGTATAGTCGGTGGTTTATTAACCTTGGTGAGGAAGGGCGGCTACAGTCGATGGCCTGTTACGGAGTTGTCGGCTTCCTCTCCGGCCTACTCGCTCGCTTCGCTCGCTCCTTGAGGCCGGAGGCTCCGCCTCGAATACGCTGATATCGGCCGGCATGTAGTTGGGCACAAGGGCTATTGGACGGTCCCGCGTGTGTTGTCGACTACTGTATGTCCAGCATCCAGTCGCCACTCGAGCGCGCCACCGAGCGCTATCACCACCTCCGAACGCTGGGCACCCGCGCGGCGATGGTCCTCCGCCGGCGGCTCCGCTCGGGATCGGCCGGCCCGGTCGACGAGGCGGCGCTGGCGGCGATCCTCGACCGATACAGCGGCGACACCGCCTTCGTCCACGTTGGCCTGCGCGATATCGACGCCGCCGTCGACGGCGACCCCTTCGAGTTCGTGACCGAGGCACTCGACCGCCGCTTCGAGACGGTTCTCACGCCCGGATTCACCCCTTCCTTCCGGAAAGACGACGGCCGGGTCTACCACAAACAGTACTCGACGCCCCGGTTCGGCACCTTCGCCAAACTGTTCCAGTCGGTCGCCGACTACCGGACCGACGACGCGACGAACTCGGTGTTGGTCCGCGGCCCCCGTCGCTTCGAGGACTGTGATCACCACGACACGTGGTCCCCCGAGGGCTGTTTCGGCGCGCTCGACGACGCCGACGTCCAGTATCTCAACATCGGCACCGACTGGCTCGTCGCCTCTCAGCTCCACTACATCGAGTACATCGCCGACGTTCCCTACGTCGACTCGGTCGACTACGAGGGCGTGATCTACTACGACGAAACCGACCACGAGGAGATCAGCCAGCGCACCCACCACTACCGGCGGCCGGTGACGTGGAACCGCGCCAAGATCGCCGACGATCTGGCCGACCTCGGTGTGGTCGACCGCTACAACCGCAACGGCCTGCGGCTCTTCGCGTTCAACGCCCGCGAGCTGCGGGAGGCCCTCGAACCGAAACTGGAAGCCGATCCCTACTATCTGGTGACCTGAACCGCGCGTTCGTCCGTGAGACTGCCTCACACCCGGCGAATTCGCCGGATGCCATCGAAGGCTTTATTCGGGCCAGCGGCGTTCGACTCGACAAGTAACCATGGGAGAGAAACCTGCCTCGATGTACAGGGATATCGACAAGCCCTCGTACACACGACGTGAGTACATCACCGGCATCCCCGGCTCGAAGATCGCCCAACACGACATGGGTGATCTGCAGGCCGACCCCGATGACTACCCGGTCCAGATCAGCCTCGTTTCCGAAGAGGCCGTCCAGCTCCGCCACGGCTCGCTTGAGTCCTCGCGGCTCTCGGCGAACCGCCACCTGCTGAAGGAACTCGGCGAGCGCCAGTACAAGATGCAGCTCCGGAAGTTCCCCCACCAGGTCATCCGGGAGAACAAACAGGCGACCGGCGCGGGTGCGGACCGTGTTTCCGACGGGATGCGGCAGTCCTTCGGGAAGATCGTCGGCACGGCCGCCCGCGTCGGTGCGAACGAGCCGATCTTCACCGCCTACTGCACCGCCGAGCAGGCTCCCGTCGTCAAGGAAGCCTTCCGCCGAGCCTACAACAAGATCTCGCCGCCGTGCCGCATCGTCGTCGAGCGCGGCGAGAAGCTGCTCGTCTCGTAGATCGTTTTCCAACCGCTTTTGCCGTCTCCCTACAATCGCCAGCGTATGCTCCGGCTCGCACTGTCGACGGCCGCCGAAACGTTCGATCGGATCCGCGAGCCGCTCGCTGACCGCGACATCGAGGTCGGCCACCTCCAAGCCAAAGGGCGGTCGATCCGCCTGACCGGCCGGGAGCCAGTCGACCCCACCGACGAGTTCGATGTCGGCTTCGTCTTTCCCGGGCGACTGATGGAGGGCGCTGCGGTCGACGCGATCCACGATCTCCCGTGGGTCAACGGCCGCGAGGCAGTGCTGACCTCCCGCAACAAGGGCGGTGTGA
>JAWOEO010000046.1:0-8956 GCA_046482755.1 Halohasta sp.
CCTGCGGCCTTTGCAGCCTCCGTCACCGACTGGTAGGCCCAGTCGGGTACCGTCCCTACCACCCCGGCGGTCTCGTCTGTCCCGACGAGCACGTACCGTTCCGTCTCGAAGTGACCGCGGACCGCCGACAGCGCCTCCGCTATCGAACGTGGTCCGGACAGGAACTCTTGGTGGTATCCGGCCTCTCGCACCCGTCGCCGTTCGATGTACGACGGCTCCGAGGAGACGATCCCGACGTGGCTGGTCCAAGTGGTGGCGTCTTCGAGGGCGTGGGCGGGCCGTGCGAGTCGATCGAGTGCGCCAAGCGAGACGGCGAGCGTGAGATCGGTCGAAGCCACGTCACGATCCTCCCCGAGAGCTCATCGGGAGCGGGTCTGTCCGCGCCTGATCTGGTGGGTCGAGAATCCGTTCTGCGGCCCGTCGGGCACCGACAATATTGCGAGCGAAGGGACCGACGCTGGGCTCCGCGAGCGCGCCCGAAACGTACACCGCGGACTCAGTGCCGTCGGTCCGTCTCCACGCGAGGGTTTGATCGTTGAGAACGGGGAATCCCTCGACCCCGCGTGCGAGCGACAGTGACTCGCTGACGCGGCCGACCAACGGCTGCTTGGGAACCGGTTCGAGTCCGGTCGCGAGGACGACGCGTGCGGCCGTCGCTTTCGTGCCGCCGTCGAAGCGGAGGGACAGCCCCTCGTCTGTCGCGTTCGCAGACGTGATTTCGCCTTGCCGGTGTTCAAGCGCACCACCGTCACGCGCTTCGGCCAGTCGTCGTTCGACGTACGGTGGGATCGTGGCGTCGTTGCGGGCGGCTCGGACCCGATCGAGACGGGCCTCCGATCCCGGCGGGAGCGTGTGGATCTCTTTGCCGATGTGACGCCAGTTGATCCAGTGCGGGTCGGCCTCGGTCAGTTCGATTTCCAGTTCGTGACGCGACAGGAGCGTCACCGCGGTCCATTCTGCCAGACGGCAGGCGAGGTGCCCGGCAGTGATACCGCCTCCGACGACGAACGTTCGCCCCTCGAACGCGCCGGGCGTCGCCGGATCGAACGCTTCGTCCCAGACGTGTGCGAGCGGCGCGTCGTCGGGGAACGACCTCGTCCACTCAGGGAGCGTCGGTGTCGCACCGAGCCCGACGGCCAAGACGACGCGGTGGGTCTCAATCGCTCCCGCGTCCGTTTCCACCAGATACGTCTCTGTGCCCGCAGACTGGGTAACATCGGTTACTTTCGACCGATGATGACAGTCGGAAAGCTCACGGCGCTCGATGACGTCGCGAGCGTGGTCGAGAAACAGGCCGAGAGTCGGTCGGTCCGGGTAGTTCTTCGTCGACACGAGTTCGTTCGCTCGGTGGTGTCCTTCCGCGAACGACTCGAGCGAGAACGACTCGGTGTCGATGTGGTGGACGAACGTCGATCGGAGGGTCTCCATGCCGCACTGATTGGCCTTCTTGGCGAACGAAGCGAGTAACTCCTCGCGCGGGTCAAGGATCCGAATCTCGTCGCGCGTGTACTCACCCTCCGTAATGAGGTGGTTTGCGAGGCAAGTGCCGTGAATTCCGCCGCCAACAATTACGTACTCGTAGGGGGGATCACCACTCAGTGGGTGATCAGCGGTCAACCTACCGACTGTCACTCTCGTTTTCCTCCGTCGACTTCCAATTCTTTTCGGTGGTGCTTGGACTGACGATCACTGAACCGTTGTACGATCGGGAGCCGATAGCCCAACTTTCGACTACTAAGCGCGACGGCGTACACGGCAATCGCCGCGACGACGATCGAGCCGCCGGCCGCAATTCCGTAGACGAACGACAGCGTCACACCGGCTATCGCCGCGAACTCGGCGGCGAGGATCGCCAGCAAGATGGATTGCTTGAAGCTCTCGGCGACTTGCGCCGCAGCGGCGACCGGAACGACGAGCATCGCAGCGACGAGGATGACGCCCATGATCTGCATCGCGCTGACGACGACCAGCGCCGTGAGCACGACCATGAGGCGTTTGTATAGGCGGACGTTCAGTCGCGCCGCGCGGGCGGCCGTCGCGTCGAATGTGACGTACAAGAGTGGCCGATAGGCCAGCGTGACGAGGGTACCGACGAGGACACTCATTAACACGAGGATACCGACGCTCTCCGTCGAGACAGTCGCCAAACTGCCGAAGAGGTAGGCGTCGATGCCGACCGCGATGCCACCGTCGGTGGCAGTGATAAGGATGCTGCCGACTGCGAATCCTCCCGTCAGGACGATCGCCAGCGAGGTGTCGCTGTACGCCCCGGCGTGTTCGACGAGCAACTCTACGAGTAGCGCCGTGACGATTGCGACCACGAATGCGGTGAGCAGCGGCGACAGCGTGAGCGAGAAGGCCGAATTGAGGAACAACCCGACGGCGACGCCGGCAAAGGCTGTGTGTGCGAGCGTATCGCTGATCATCGCCATCTCTCGATGAACGAGGAACGTCCCGACGACCGGCCCAATGAGAGCGATACACAACGCAGCTAGGTAGGCACGTTGCATATACGGGTATTCGAGCATCGGCATGCCGAGCAGGTCGGCCAACACGTCCATTCCGGGACCAAAGACGTAGTTGAGGAACCACTCGATAGGGGCGAAGACGTTGACAGCAAAAAGCGGAGTCGCTATCACGTTGTCGGGTGGAACACTCTCTCCGAGGCGACGTAGTGTGAACATCATTTGTGGTCGTGCTGGAGGATGTGTTGGTCTTTCCCATAGGCCTGCGAGAGAGCATCAGTCTCGACGAACTCCTCCGGGTCGCCGTCGAAGAACAACTGACGGTTGAGACAGGCGACATCCGTCGCGTGTGTGGTAACGACACCGATGTCATGCTCGATCAGGATGACGGTCAGTCCGGTCGCATTCAGGTCATGGATGAGGCCGTAAAACTCCTCTCTGGATTCGGCATCCACGCCGACCGTCGGTTCGTCGAGTGCGAGCAGATCGGCCTCTGAGGCGAGCGCACGGGCGATGAACACCCGTTGGCGTTGACCTCCGGACAGTCGACCGACCCGGCGAGACGCGAGGTCTGTGATTCCCACCTGTTCCAGCGCGTCTTCGATCTCTTGCCGGTCCGCTGCCGAGAATCGACCGAAAAGCCGCCGCGGGTACCGCCCCATCTCAACAACCTCTCGAACCGTGATCGGCATATCGCGCACCGCCTTCGTCGCGTCCTGTGCGACGTATCCGATCCGTTCACCGGCGTCGAACTTGTGGGCAGGTTCGCCGAACAGCGACACCGTGCCTTCGTCTGGTCGACGAAGTCCAAGCATCAAGTCAAGCAGCGTGCTCTTGCCGCTTCCGTTCGGCCCGACCAGTCCGAGAAAGGAGCCGGGCTCGACGTCGATCGACACCGACTCGAGAACCGGGACCTCTCCGTAGCCAAACGTGACGTCGTCGACGCTGATGAGAGGGTCCCCCGACTGTTGCCGCTTCGTCGTTGCTGTCGTCATCGGTAGTCGTCGAGGTCGACGAACGAGTTCCCGTACGCCGTAATCCAAGTTGTTGTCCGATACGGAACAGCCACGTCCGGCGGATAGATCGTACAGACGGGTCTCTCCGCAGGGCCGACGACCAATGCCATCAGTCCCGAACGAGGGCTCTTGGATGGGCCGGGCTCGGCGTTTCCGTCCCACTCCGGTTCCGTGTCGCCAGACGTGGTGTCGCTCATTCTGCGTCGAGGGCCTGCTTCAGGGTCTCGAGATTGATGTTTTCCATGATCTCAATGTAGCCCCAGCCCTCATCGGCCCACTCCTGGGTCTGTCCGGGAATCGGCGTCAGCGGGAGGACTTCGGTGGCGTCGGTCTCTGCGACGAGCTGGTTCGCCGCTGTCTGGGATTCGAGCGGGTCAGCACAGACGTACTGGAGGTCGTGTTCGGCGATGATCTCTTGGGCCCGTTCGATGTCCCTCGGCGTCGGCTGGTCGTCCGGTGAGAGTCCTGTCAGCGTCCGGACCTCGAAGTCGTAGCGCTGGCCGAGATACTGGAAGGCGTTGTGACCAGCGACGAACACGACGTCTTTCGAGGCGCCCTCTAGCGCGGACTGGAACGACTCGTCGAGTTCGTCCAGACGATTACGGTACGACTCGGCGTTCTCGGCGTAGGCACTGGCATTGTCGCTGTCGACGTCGACGAACCCGCTCCGGATGTTGTCGACCGCCTGCTTCGCTCGCTCCGGGTCTAGCCAGAAGTGCGGGTCCGTTCCGCCGGAGTGGTCGTGGTTGTGTCCCTCCTCGCCTTCCTGTTCGTTTTCTCCCTCGTGCTCGCCTTCGTGTTCCTCTCCACTCTCATGGTCGTGTTCACCTTCGTGCTCGCCATCGCCCTCGTGCCCGTGTTCGCCGGCAGTCTCGGTCACTTCGGGTTCGATGGCCGACCCACTGCCATTGGAGAGCGTCGCGTCGAACTCCGCGGGAGCGTGCTGGGCGAAGAGTACGTAGTGGCCCTCCGTTTCGATATCGAGGGAGAACGTCGTCTCGCCGGAATCCGCGAACTGAAGATGGTAGAGTGACTCACTGGACGGCGTGAGTGTCTCTCCGCCTTCTACCGGTGTGTGGGTGTCGTGGTCGTCGTATAGAGTGGTTGCGGTCTCCTCGACGTGGTGAATGCCGTGGTCGCCGCCCTCTTCGGTTGCGATAACGGCTAGCTGCATCTTCGGATCAGGGCCCTCGTGGAACGTGTACGTGTAGGTGCCAGCTTCGAAGTGGTAGAGACCAGCCCACTCCCACGGGGCCGATTCGCCGTGGTGCTCCTCGTGGTCTCCCTCTTCGTGTTCATCGTGGCCGTGTTCTCCTTCGCCGTCGTGGCCTTCCTCGTGTTCCCCCTCGTGGTCTTCTTCGTGACCGTGGTCGTGTCCGCCTTCGATGAGGTCGATACCAGCACCGGCAGCGACGATGTCGACATCGGCGTCGTCGTCACGGAGACTCGTCACGAGGTCGTCAGCCCAAGGCTGGAATCCCTCCATCCCGTAGAGGAAGAGATCCGATTCGAGGATCGTTCCCTGAATCTGTGGCCCTGGTTCCCACCCGTGGCCGTGTTGGCCGATCGGGACGAGCGTCTCTGCGGTCGCAGTGTCGCCTGTAACCTGACTGGCTAAGTCCCCGAATACGAAGAACGAAGACTGGGTTTCCGGCTCGGTATTCTCTGTCGCTGTTGAGCCGTCATTCTCCGCCGCGCCGGAGTCGCCATTGTTCGATGTACAGCCCGCGAGCGCGGCGATGGTTGTCGTACCGAGTCCAGATGCGATGAGTCGACGTCGGGTGTATCGAGGCATCTATTAACAATACTAGCAAATTAGATAATAAAAGATATGATTTTAGCTAGCCAAGTTAATAAGAAACACTAACTAAAATCTGAGATTAGTAACTGGTGTCGTGATAACTAATGCGAGTCGTAGAATTGCTAATGATTGCCAGCTCGAAATTCGTATTACACAATCCCGAGAATGGTGCTAGCAGGCTTTTCGTGCTCGTAGCCCGAATATATGAATGTAATGTACAAGGGCGTTACCCCGGTGCCGCTCCAAGCTCTTATCGGGTGGAGCGATCTGGCCACTGCGCAGAAATACATCCGTATCTCGGGACAGCAACGGCTGATGCACTACGTCGTGTCCATCACGGGTAGGAACTCCCCAGACATCGTTCAGTAGCGACGTGACCGATACAGAACACGTATCTTGTACACAACCTATGTCAGATGTTGGATAGTATTGGAGACCGTGTAAAACCACACTTACCGGTATTTGTTGCGGAGTCAATAATACACTATGCTGAGCCAGCGGTGTATCATCGCTCAGTCGGCCCTTATCAAGACAATTCGTTTTAAATATATAACAAGCACAAAGATGGCTGACGCTGCTAGCACTGCCACAATAAGGCCACCCTGGTGATTTTCACCAAGTGCGGTTTCGATGGGAGTCCCGATGAGAATGAAGCTGGTGATCCAGATGATTACATAGGCTCCGAACTTGAGCAGTCTGAGCCAATCACGGATCCTTTGATAAGCAACACCTTTGACTGCGGCTGTGAGTTCTTTCGGGGACCACATATTAGCCTATCATATGTCGTTCGTTATATTATTATTTGGCTCTGTAGCATTTATTATTAGGTGACACAAACTGGGCACTACATACAACCTCTAAGTCTTGCACGGCACTCCTACTAGATTTCTGATAAGTAGTCGGTGGGCGCGGTAAGTGTGTAACCTGTACTGAGCGATTGAGAGTTTAAAACTATCAGCTACTGAGGATTTCAACAAAGCCGCCTGAGGCTAGTTCACGTTGGTCCTACCCGGACGACCGACAGCGTCCGCCCATCACGAAGACACGGTCGCCTCCCGTTTCTCTGCGTACGCGAGTGTGTAGTAGTCTCGATCAGTTACCTCTCCGGGATTGTTCGTAACGAGGGCCTCTTCGGTATCCATGAAGAGTCGCCGTCCGAACGTCACCTCGTAGCCCGCTTCGGTCATCTTGTCGTAGGTCGTCGGTGCGTCGGTTACTTTGAACAGGATCAGCCGATTTGGGCCGATCGGTGCTTCTCCGTCGGTCGCCTCGCGGAGCGTCAGTTCAGCGCCAGCGTCGATGTCGACCCCGAGGACCGAAGCGAACGCCGTCACACTGCTGACACCGGGGACGACTTCGATGTCGACGCTGGGGTGCTGCTCGCGAAGCGTCCGACGCAGGTGTCCGAACGTCGAGTAGATACAGGGATCGCCGAGCGTGACGAACGCCGCGTCGGCGTCGCGTGCGTTCGGCGCGACTTCCGCGGCCGCCACCTCCCACGCCGCTTCCAGCTCTTGTGGGTCGGTCGTCATCGGGAACTCGAGGTCACCCAGTTTCGAGTCGGGAACGTACTCGGTCGCGACGCGCCGTGACAGTCGTCCGGGTGAGTAGACGATGTCGGCCGATTCGAGCCGTCGCTTGCCGCGAACCGTGAGCAGGTCAGTCGCGCCCGGCCCCAGCCCAATTCCGTACAGTGTCATCGGTTACGTGCCCCTCTCATAGTTCTTGACGCCGTCCTGAACCACCTTCTCCGCGAGTACAGCACACGGGACGCGCATTGGCGTCAGCTCGATTCCCAAGAGATCGAGGGCGTCCTCACGGTCGAGATCATGAACCTCCGAGAGCGTCATTCCCGGGAGCTCTTCGGCGAGCAGGCTCGCGCTCGCGATGCTGATCGCACAGCCCTCTCCAGTAAACGTGACCTCTTCGATCGTTTCACCGTCCTCGGCGAGTCTGAGGTCGAAGGTGAGTTCGTCGCCACAGGAAGCGTTCTCGCCAGTGTGAGAGACGGTAGCTGGCGAGAGGCGCCCCCACCTTCGAGGATTGCGGTAGTGATCCAGGATTACCTCCTGATACATTTTGGAACCCTGCATCTACTCCACCCTGTGTCGCGTCGCGAGTCCGGCGAGATGCGGGGCTTCCTCCGCGATAATTTCGGCCGTAGCGAGTTCAGCGGCGTTCACGCTTCCGGGCAGCACGAATACCGGGACCTCACGGGCGATACCCGCCGTCGCGCGGGTCGCGACGACTCGGGTTCCGACCTCCTCCCACGAGAGCCGCCTGAACGCCTCGCCGAAGCCTGGTAGCTCGCGGTCGAAGAGTTCGCTCACCGCGTCCGGACTGACGTCGTCGACAGTGACTCCCGTCCCGCCGGTAGTCACGACGAGGTCAATGTCCGACCGATCCAGACACTCGCTCACGGTGGTCTTAATCCGGACGTAGTCGTCCGGAACCGTCCGGCGTGACGTGACGACGTGACCTGCGTCGACGAGAGTGTTTGCGACGGCGTCACCGCCGGGATCAGCCGGGTCTGCTTCCGTGGCGGTTCCTCGGGACGACGAGATGGTCACGATTGCGACACCGAGGGGATCGACGCAGTCGTGACCGTCTTGATCCGTCGTCCGCCGGTCCGCCGCCGACGGGAGCTCTGAGTGATTCCCGGTCACTGTCCCTCACCGACCACGAGACGCTGTTCCATCGGTGGCTGTGACCGGTCCATCATCCCCGGGAATGGATTCTCGAGTTCGTTCCAGTTCCCCGCCATCTCCGATTCTGAGAGGAGACAGTCGTCGAGGGCGGCAGCGATGGCCGAGTCGTCCATTCCAGCGCCGATGAAGACGAGTTTTATCTCACGGTCTCCCCACTGTTCGTCCCAGTGGAGATCCGGTCGTGACTCTCGATAGGATTCACGCTGGGACTCGGGGACCGTGACCGCCCATCGGCCGTTAACTTCGACGTGCGTCTGCGTACCCGCTTGGCTCAAGTCCAGCGCGTATCGCTCGCGTCCAGCGACCCACAGGTGTCCTTTCGCCCGGACGACGGACTCGGGGAACGAGCGGAGCCACTCGCTGAACCGTTCCGGATGAAATGGCCGGTGGCGCTCGTAGACGAAGGAGCCGACACCGAACTCCTCCGGCGGGTGACTGTGACCGTGGTCGTCACCCGAACCATCGTGGGTACCGTCGTGACCGGTGTCACGCTCGGAAACCCCGTTGTGACCGTCACCCTGGTCGACATCTGCTGGTTCTGGCTCTACAGTACCCCCGTGTTCGTTCGAGAGCACCTGCTTCCACCGGGCAGACCCTTTCGCTTGTTCTCTGTCGAATCGTCCAGTTCCGAGAACGTCGTCGGGTTCGACGGCGCTCTCGGTCGTGCGGGTGATGTCAACACCGGGATGGAGCGTTTCGAGCACGCGTTCGACCGCCTCGCGTTCGTCTTCCGTGACGAGGTCACACTTGTTGAGGACGAGTACGTCGCAAAACTCGACCTGCTCGGCGAGGAGGTCCGAAAGCGGTCGAGAGCCGTCATCCGTCGACTTGATCGGACGACCGTCGACGAACGCCTGATAGAACTGTGCGGCGTCGACCACCGTGACGGTCGTATCGAGATCGTACAGCGTCGACGCACGTGCGGGCGAGACGAACCGCTGGGCGATGGGGACCGGATCGCTGATC
>JAWOEO010000291.1:0-3676 GCA_046482755.1 Halohasta sp.
CGCGGAAGCCGTGGCCGCGGAACTGGGCTATCCGGTCGTGATCCGGCCGGCGTACACCATGGGGGGTACGGGAGTTGTCGAAGGCGCGTTGAGTTTGAGCCCCGTAGTATGCATTTTCGGGAACTTTTACTTCACCCATCGAATCTTTTTCTAGGGTCGCCCAGCGGCAACAGCAAGCCCTCGATGGCCGCGCCGTCTTCCGGTCGACACCGGGTTACTTCGTCGGTCTCGAAGCGGTCGTAGAGCTCGCTGCCGGCCTCGATCGGCTGCTGTACCGCCTCGTCTGCGCCCTCGGTCGCGGCGACCGGATCGAGCCGCCGGCGGTCGTCGTCGTGGAGCCAGCAGACCGCCGTCGGTAGTTCCAGCGCTTCGGTGGCGGCCTCGACGGCGATCTCGGCGATTTCCGCGGCGGTTTCGGCCCGCTGCATCCGGCCGGTGGCCGCCTGCAGGCTCTCGACGGCCCGTTCGTGGCGTCGACGGTCGGTGACGTCGGTGTACCAGACGTAGGCGTCAGTCGTTCCGGGGTCGTCGTTGAACTGGATCACCCGGAAGACGAATCGGCGCTGGCCATCAGCGGTCAGCCGGGGGGCCTCCCCCTCGATGGCCTCACCCGCCGCGGCCCGCCGGCGGAGTCGGGCGTACTCGTCGCGTCCGTCCGTCGGGACGACCGTCTCGGCGACCGGTTCGCCGACGACGGCCTCCGCCGCGAAGCCGAACGTCGACTCGAAGGCCGGGTTCACCTCGCGGATGAGCGCCCGATCGCCGTCGAACTCGATGCCAGCGACCGGATCGGGGTTGTTTGCGAACAGCACCGACCGGCGGTCCCGCTCGCGTTCGAGGGCGCGTTCCCGCTCGCGGCGCTCGGTGATGTCGGTGTACCAGACGTAGGCGTGGTCGTCGACGTCGGTCTCGAAGGCGAGGACCCGCAGCAGAAAGTCCCGCATCCCGTCGGCGGTCTCGCGTCTGACTTCGGCTTCGATCTGTTCGCCGCCGAGCGCGCGGTCCCGCAGTCCCTCGTATCGCTCTCGCCTGTTTTCGGGGACGATCACCGACGACAGCGGCTTGCCGACGACAGCCTCGGCCTCGAAGCCGAACGTCGACTCGAAGGCCGGGTTGACGTCGGTGACCTGCGGGCGGTCGTCGACGCGGGTGACCGCGACGATGGGGTCCGGGGAGTTCGCGAACAGCGTCGACCGCTGGTTGCGGACCGCCGCCAGCCGCCGTTCCTTCTCGCGGCGCTCGGTGATGTCGCGGACGCTTGCGACGACCCGTTCGCGGCCACCGATCGTGGCCCGCCGGAGGCTGACCTCGACCGGATAGGTCTCGCCGCTCTTCCGTCGCCCGCGCCACTCGAACAGTTGAGGGCCGCCCTCGCTGGCCCGCCGGATCCGGTCTTTGGCCTCCGCGTAGCCGTACCCCTCGCCGGTGGCGACCACGCGGTCGACCGGCTCGCCGACCAACTCGGCGCGATCGTAGCCGGTCTGGGCGCAGAACTCGGGGTTGCAGTCGCGGATCTCGCCGGTTTCGGGGTCGTGGACGACCAGCCCGTCGGCGACGCTCTCGAAGAGTTCACGGGTATCCTCGTCGAGCGATTCCTCGCGGCCCGCCGTCGACTCCGCACCGCTCACCGCCGGCCCGGAGTCGTCGCTGTCGGCGACCGCCGCCAGCCGGTCGACCACCAGCGACGGCCGACGATCGGCCAGCGACCGCGGGAGGTAGTCGTCCGCGCCCGCCGCGATGGCCTCGCCGACCGCCGCTGGCTCCTCGAAGAACACGACCACCGGGAGCTCCGGCTGGCGGTCGGCCACTCGCTCGACGACCGCGCGCCACGCGTCAGCCGCCGGTCGGTCGACGACCAGACAGTCGGCGTCGGCCAGCCGCTCGGCCTCGGAACCGGCGGTCTCACCGTCGCTGTCGACGGCCTCTGGGGCGAGCGCCTCGCTGTCGGCCATCGAGACCGAGACGCGCCGCTCGCCGACCCCGCCGTCGAATGGGGCCGAACCGTTGCCGACTACCAGCACCTGCAACTGTGTGTCTGGACCAGTCATACGTGGCAGTGGATTGTCCGAATGAACTTCGGGCAGAAATATAAAAGCCACCCAACCACTCGGTCCGGCCAGTCGACGGACTACCGCCCCGCCAGCGCGACGAGTTCTCACACAGAAGACATTTATCCCGATCGGTAACACACGGTGATAGTGAAACCCGCCGTCCTGTTCGGCCTTCTCGCGGTCGTCTCTCTCGCCGTTGGCTCCCTCGCCGCACCGGCGGTCGCCAGCTCGCCGCCGGAGCCGGTCTGCGGACCCTGTGGCTCCGCGTTCGAGGAGCGCGCCGACCAGCAGGGGGTGGCGGTCAACGTCACCCACTCGACGGCCGAGATCAGGGTCGACGAAAACGGCTCGGCGACATGGATCGTCACCAACCGACTCGGCGAGGCAAACGCGTCGGGGCTTGCGGCGACCCCCGAACGGCTCAGGCAGGTCGCTCGGGGGGCCGCCGTCGACGAGGGACTGGCCGCGGAGTCGGACGGCTCGATCACGGTCCAGTCGGCGACCGTCGACAACGGGACGGTGCGCGTCCGGTTTACCGATCCCGACGCGGCCAGCCGCCACGCCGGCGTGCTCGTCGCCGACTACTTCCACTCGATCGGCACGTGGGGCGCGGTTCTCAACGCCGACCGGGTTTCGATCACTGGCCCCGAGGGGACGGTCGTCGCCAACGATCCCCGCGCGATCGTCGACGACGAGCATGCGACCGACAGCGAGCTACCGACCGTCGACGAGGGGACGCTGACGTGGCAGCGAACGGCGTCCGCCGACGACCCCGCGGAGCTGTACGACGAGTTTTACATCGCCTTCGCCGAACCCGAGACGGGGTCGACTCGCGTCGACGCGGCGCTCACCCTCGCATCGCTGCCGATCTGGCTCTCGAACGTCCGGGATATCGTGCTTCCGGGGGCGGTCGTCTACGGCCTCGTTTCGGTCGGCCTCGCCGCCGCGACGCGCTGGACGGTCGAAACGCCGACCGACGCCGGCCGGTTCGCCGCCGCCGTTGCCGGGGCCGGGGTCCTCGGCGCGCTGGCTGCCGCCGTCGGGCTGCTTCCGGCGACGCTCCTCGGCGTCGGCGTGCTCTACGCCGAGATCGGCCTCGCCGGGCTGGTCCGCCCCGACTGGCTCCGCTCGGTGCGGGGGGCGCTGGCAGTCGGCCTCGCCGCCCTGCTGGCGGTCGGCGGGATCCTGCTGGGACTCGGCGCGGTCGACCCGCGGTTCGCCGACCTCGCGCCGACGGTCGCCCACGCGATGGCGATCCATCTTCCGCTGGCGGTCGCCCCCGCCTTCGGTGTCGGCGTCCTCGGTGGGGGCCTCATGAGCCGGTCGACGGCTGCCGCCGTCGCCGGTGCGATTGTCGCCTTCGTCGTCGCTGGTGGGGCCTTCGTCCCGTTCGATAGCCGACCGTTCTTCCTGATCCTCTTCGTTCTCCCGTTCATCGTGGCGCTCCTCGGACTCATCGTGCTTCCGCTGTCGGTGCTCGCCGCGGGCTATGCGGAACCGGACGGGACCGCGTAGCTACTCGTCGGTTTCGGCGGTCGGCGGTCGACGATCCGACCCGCCCTCGTAGCGAACGTACCACTCACCGTCGTCGCGCACGAGATAGTCGACCGTATCGGCCTCGTAGA
>JAWOEO010000300.1:0-7165 GCA_046482755.1 Halohasta sp.
ACGGCCTCGTCCCCGCGGTCGCACAGGACGCCGACTCGAAGGACGTGCTCATGCTCGCGTACGTCTCTCCCGAAGCACTGGAGGCGACGGTAGAGACCGGCTACGCCCACTACTACTCCCGGAGCCGCGAGGAACTCTGGAAGAAGGGCGCGAGCAGCGGCCACCTCCAGGAGATCCAGGAAGTCCGCGTCGACTGCGATGCCGACACCCTCCTCTACCTCGTCGACCAGACGGGCGGGGCCTGCCACACCGGCCACCGGAGCTGTTTCTACCGGACGGTCGACGGCGACGAGGTCGGCGAAACCGTCTTCGATCCCGACGACGTCTACGAGTAACATGGCCGACCCCACAACTGCGGCCCAGTCGACGCCCGCAGCCGACGCAGTCGACGAGTTAGGGACTGCCTACCGCCGGGTACAGGACGTCGAAACCGAGATCGATGACAGTGGGGAAGCAAACGTCGAGGCCGCTGCCGACGCCTACCGGAACGCGATCCGCCTGCTGGACAACTACGAAGACAGCGCGACCGGCACCGGCGATTTCAAGGCGTACCTCCAGTTCCAAAACCAGTTCATCGCGGTCGCCGAGGGGCTGCCCGAGGAGGCTCCTGCGGCCGAGGCCGTCCAGCGGGCCAGCGACCGGATGGACAAACGCCGGCTCAACGAGTCGGATTTCGAGTTCGCCCGCGAGCAGATCGATGCCGCCGCCGAGGCGGTCGACCTGTTGGAGCGCCGCGAGGAGGCCCACAGCGAGTACCGACAGGCCCGCCACGACGCCAAACTCCGGCGGGACGAACTCGAAGGGGAGGCCGACCGGCTCCGGCGCGTCCGCGACCTCGGCGGCGTCGACCTCGATACCTCCCTCGATCCGCTCCGGGAGCCCGTGGAGGCCTACAACGCCGCGGTTCGGGCGGCCTTCGACGAGTTCCGGCGGACCGAGAGCGCCCGTGCGCTGTTCGAACTGTTGGCGACTGCCGCCGAGCGGCCGCTGGTCGGTGCAGACCGGCCGCCGCGGGACCTCATCGACTATATCCGGTCGGCCCCCGCCGGTGAGGAGCCGCTGTCGACGCTCCGGGAGTACGCCGACTACTCGCCGTCGAAACTCGACCACTACGTCGAGGATCCGGGCGCGCTCCGAACCCACGTCGCGGTCCACCAGACCTACCTGAACCGGCTGGGTCCCGAACCCCTGTTGGTCGACTGGCCGCCCGCCGAGGCCGGGGTGTTGGATGCTCGACTCCAAGAACTCGCGCCACTCGTCCGGCGGTTCGATACGGCACTCGACCGCACAGAATCGGATTCGGATACCGACGGTGAATCGATCGAGTACCACCGCCGCCGGCTCGCGCGGCTGACTCGAACCGACGACTACGACCGGCTTCGGCAGGTGGCGGTAGCGGATGCCGAACTCGACGCCGAGGAGTTCGACATGCTCGCCGCCGGCCGGGTCGACGACGAACTGGCGGCTGTCGAGGACGGCATCGAGGCCATCGACACCGCGCTGGAAACCTACGCCGTCGAGTAAAGCAATCTATTTCCCACTCAGTGCCCGACGTTCGGTATGCCAACCTGTCCTGAATGTGAACACAGCGAGTCGGCGGTCAAACAGTGGCTCATGTCGGGCGAGGACGCAACCCTCGAGATGGGATCCGTCTTGATCGTCTGCCCGTCGTGCGATGTCGTCCTCGGCGGCGGTCGGTACGTCAGCGACTGACCGTCGACATTACCGGGCGGCTTCGAGGGCCGCCTCGACCGATTCGGCGAGGTCGCTTGCCCGGTCGGCGGTCGTGGCCTCGGCGGCGATCCTGACCTTGGGCTCGGTGCCGCTGGGCCGGACGAGCACCCACGCGTCGCCGTAGTCCAGTCGGTAGCCGTCGATCGTGGTCACCTCGGCCTCGCCGGCCGCATCGGCACGCTGGGCGTACTCGGTGGCCGCCTCCAGCAGCGCCTGCCGCTCGCTTTCGGCCTCGTAGGTGAGGTTGATCCGTTCGTTGTGGTAGGCCTGATAGGGGTCGACGACCTCGCTGGCCGATCGGTCGGCGAGCAGTTCGAGGAACTTCGCGCCGATGTAGGGGCCGTCCCGGACGAGGCGGTGGTTCGGGAAGAAGATCCCGCCGTTGCCCTCGCCAGCGATCGGTATCGACCGACCGCCGGCCCACAGTTCTTTGATCCGGGTGATGATGTGGGTCGCGCCGATCGGCGTCAGTTCGAGCTCCGCGCCGATCCGATCGCAGACGTCGACCAGCCGCTGGGAGACGTTGACCGCCGCGACGGTGGTGTCGCTCGCCGAGAGTTCGGCTTCGGCCAGCGCCGCCAGCGAGGCGTCGCCGTTGATGTAGTGGCCGTTTTCGTCGACGAACACCGACCGGTCGGCGTCGCCGTCGTGGGCGATGCCGACGTCGGCGTCGGTCGCCCGGACCAGCCGGCCCAGATCGCCGAGGTTCTCGGGGACCGGCTCGGGCAGCCGACCGGGGAACCGCCCGTCGGGCTGGGCGTTGACCGTAACGACCCGACAGCCCAGCCGGCGGTAGAACTCGGGGCTGGCGAATGCTCCCGCGCCGTGGGCCGGATCCAGCGCCACGGTCAGTTCGGCGTCGGCGATCGCCTCCCGGTCGACCGCCTCGATCAGCGAGTCGACGTAGTCGTCGGTGGCGGTGTCGACGTGTGTCGTCTCGCCGACCGACAGCCAGTCGGCGGTCGAAGACCCCTCGGTGAGGACGTGCTGTTCGATCCGTTCGAGCACCTCGATGGAGAGTTCGACCCCGTCGCTGCCGATGAGTTTGACGCCGTTGTACTCCGGGGGGTTGTGGGAGGCCGTCAACAGGACGCCCGGAATCCCTTCGCGTTCACAGTAGTAGCTGACCGCCGGCGTCGGGGCCGTCCCCAGTCGGTCGACGTCCAGTCCGGTGCTTGCGAGTCCAGCGGCCGAGGCGTCGGCGAACAGCCGTCCCGTCGTCCGGGTGTCGGTCGCCACTGCGGCCCGGTCGGCCTCCCAGACCGTGCCCGCGGCCGTCGCCACCCGCAGGACGAACTCGGGGGTGAGATCCCGCCCCGCGACCCCCCGAGCGCCACTGGAACCGAATACCTTCATACCTCCCCGTTAGTCGGCGGCTTCAAATCGGTTCCGAACCGGACGTTTCCCCGTTCGATCCCCATTGTGCCCGCTTCCCGATCACCAGTTTCCGAACTACTCAGGATCTCCATTCGAAACGGAGGGGTTCAGAACTGACCATCCTGGCAGTATATTCCATTCGGAGATAATTTAAAATGCATCACACCTATACGGTTAGATAGAATGACTACTCGGGATCAGGATGAGACACATATCAACAACGATTCGGCCGTCTCTCAGGCGTTGTCCACACTGGGGGGAAACGCGAACCCACAGGCACGCCGACGGGCCGCCGAAGCGCTGGGAAGCCCTTCCCAGTCGATACGTGATAATCGGCAACGCGTTGTCGAGGTGCTGACCGACACGGTGCTCTCGGATCCGAACGACGACGTCCGTGCCGAGGCGATCAATTCCTTGTATTTCCAGGGCGACGAGTATATTCAGGATCTGGTGACAGAAATCGCCGATACGACACGTTCGGATGCCGGTACCGTTCGGGAGACGTTCAGTAGGTGGTTGACACACAGCCACTCCGAGTTCCGTATGGTCGGTGCCACAGCAATGTCGACGTTCGCCGACGCGGTCACGCCGGAACTCGAATCGGCGCTCACCGACGACGACCCGCGTGTGCAGGCCCGTGCGGCCCGCGCGTACGGAACGCTCAACGCCGACTCGGTCGAGCCGATCCGTCCTCTGCTTCAGGCCCCTAACGCCCACGTCCGCCAGGCCGCCGTTTCCGCGCTTACGAACATCGGCACGCCCCACGCACTGGAGATGTTGTCGACGCTCGTCCGGACGAGCGACGAACAGCTCCGGCGAATCGCTGCCAAACACCTCTACCGACTCGATCGGGAACAGTCTGCCCGGCTGTTGTTCTCCTCGCTCCGTGACCGGTCGGCACGTGTCCAGCGGACCGCGATGGTCTCGCTCATCCGTCTGTTCGCCGAGGGCCAGTCGGTTACGTCGGCCGAGGTTTCAACGTATCTCCTGACAACCGACTCGTTCGACCACGACGTGCTCGCGGAGAGCCTCCATGCCATCGTCTCCGAGGACCGGGAGGATCACGTGACCGTCGACACCCAACGGTACGCCATCTGGCTGCTGGGCGAACTCACCGAGCGCGTCGACGACTCGATGGTTCTCCCGTGGCTCATCGACGCGCTCGACCACCCCGACCGGCTCGTCGCCGATACGGCCGCTGCCTACCTTCCGCTGCTGGATGCCCCGACGCTCGAAAAGGAACTCCGAATGCTCGTCTCCGACGCCGATACCGCCGCGGAGGCTGCCGAACGCGCACAGCGTGTTCTCGACAAGCTCAGACAGTCGACGGCCGAAGCCGTCGAAAAACGTGCTATCGAGTACACGTTCCTTCGCTATCCCTCGGATTACACACGAAAGTACAGCTCGTGAGCTGACGGGACTTTCAGCTCGTTCTGATAAACTGCTGGTGACTGGCTCGGATCGTCATATCGAACTCCTCTTCGAGGAAGTTCAGCACTGTCGAAACGTTCCGGTGGGCATCGGGGTTAACGTACAACTGGAACACCCCTTCGACCTCTCCGAGCCGTGATGCAAGCATTCGCACGAAATCACACGACGTTTTGAGATCGAACGACCCGATGATCTCGTTCATGATGTCGACTTCGACCGACGTCCGCATTCCCTCGGTGTGATGGACATCGAGGATCCGCGAGACCGTCTCGCCGACGTCGCTCGGCCCGAGTCGCGTGTCGAGTTCGACTAACTCCATTGAGGTCCCCGAAAAATCCAGTTCGGTCTTCGTATCGAACGGGTTGCCCTCGGTGCTTACGACGACGGCCCGGCTCGGCCAATCGGTGAGTTCGTCGTGGAGGAGCCGGATACGGGCCTCGGGATTGGCGGTGATGAGGATCACGAGGTCGACGTTCGAGTGGAAATGCCTCCGGAGCGTATCGGCTTCCGGACTGTCCGTCGGCGTGTTTATCTGCAGCGTCCCGTTCCAGCCGAGTCGCTCACCGATATGTGTGTTCTCGTATACGTTTTCGTCGACGTGGCCGTAGAGATGCGACTTGAACCCGTCTATCGCCTGTTCCTTATCGTAGATCGTCGTTTCGACCTGACAGTACGGGCAGTCCCACGTGATTCGAAAGTCCGATTTCGTGAGGCGGTCGGCGAAATGAGAGATGAGATGTGTTTTGGCTGCGGTCTCCAACGCCTCGCGGTCGGTAGACCACATGAGATAGTTACAGTGTGTGCACCGCCATCTTTTCATCATGATTGGACTATATCTGTTTTATACTTGTCTTATCCCGTAATGTATGTTACGCTGTGTGGTTTCTGTTCTCTCCGATATCCCGCCCAACGATGCGTTTAGAAACGATTCCGCGAACTCCGGGTCCGTCGCTCGAACCCGGGGTGAGTCGGTTACTTGTTCACCGTGTGGATCGCCTGCCCGTCGGCGTTCTCGGCGGCCTCCATCACCGCTTCGGCCAGCGTCGGGTGGGTGTGGACCGTCGACGCCACGTCTTCGAGCGTCGCCCCGAGTTCGATGGCGAGCGTCACCTCGGCGATCAACTCGGAGGCCTCGGGGCCGACGATCTTCCCGCCCAACACGAAGCCGCTGTCGGCGTCGGCGACGATCTTCACGAACCCGTCAGTGTGGCCCGTCGTGAGCGCCCGCCCGGAGGCCCGGAACGGCATTTCGCCGACGACCGGGTCGAAACCGGCCTCCTCGGCCGCTTCTGCGGTCATCCCGACGCTGCCGACCTCCGGATCGGTGAAGACCGCGGCCGGAACCGCTTGGGCGTCCATCGCCGCGGGCTCGCCGGCGGCGACCTCGGCGGCGACGATCCCCTCTTTCGAGGCCGCATGCGCCAACATCGGGTCGCCGGCCACGTCGCCGATGGCGAAGACGTGGTCGACGGTCGTCCGCATCCGGTCGTCGGTCGGGATCGTTCCGCGGTCGGTCGGCTCGATCCCCGCCGCCTCGAGATCCAGCGTGTCAGTGACCGGCGCACGGCCGACCGCCACGAGCACCTTGTCGGCCTCGTAGGTCGACTCCTCGCCGTCTTCGGTCTCGCTCGTGACGACGATCCCGTCGTCGGTTTCGGTCCACTCGCTGGCTCCCTCGCCGAAGTTGAACTCGATGCCGAGGTCCTCGGCATGCGACCGGATGATCCGGGTGACGTCGCTGCCGTACTGCGGGAGGATATCGTCGAGCATCTCGACGACCGTGACCTCGGTGCCGAGTTTGGCATAGACGGTCGAAAGCTCCATGCCGATGTAGCCGCCACCGACGACGACCAGCCGGTCGGGGATCTCAGTGGCCGCCAGCGCGTCGGTCGAACTCCAGACCGGCTCGTCGGCGTAGCTGAAGCCCGGAATCTCGATGGGTCGGGAGCCGGTGGCGATGATCGCCTTGTCGAAGGCGATGGTGTCGGCGTCGCCCCCGTCGACCGCGACGGTATGCTCGTCGACGAACCGCGCGGTGCCTTCGACCTCGCATACGTCGTTTTGACCGGAAATGGTTGCGGTGGGTTCGTCGTAATTCTGAACAGAAACAGCACCGGCAGTTGATCCGAAGCAGTTATTGTCGCTAACGCTGGTCAAAGTGTATGTTCCGGGCTGGGTTACTGTTAAAACGTATTCATCACTCGTAGATGTAATGGTGTCTGTATCTTCATTATCATCTACCGCAAAAGTGAAATCCCAATTGCCTTCGCCAGTAAAACTAACGATAAGATTCACAGGTTCTCCTTCGCAAACCACGCTCGAACCGGATATGCTCGCGGTTGGCAAGGCGTTTACAGCTACTTCAACCCCTTCTGAAACAGAAGCACAGGGGTGGTTTAAATCTACATTTCCTGTAGCATTTGTATTTCCGGCAACCGCCGCAATGAAATAAGACTGGCCGGGCACGATTGAACCATAATCAAAAACGAAAGTTCCATCTGGCGATGTGGCAATCACCGATCCAATATTATCGGCGTCTCCATCGTGGAGCACAAACTGGAACCCGTCATTTCCATCGAGGGTTTCATCGCCAAAGTGGGTAACCGATAGCGACTCTCCATCG
>JAWOEO010000308.1:0-3874 GCA_046482755.1 Halohasta sp.
TAGCTCTCTTGGCCGTTGCGCTGGTGGTACAGCCCCCACCATTTGAAGCGCTCGAACCACGCGTCGTGTTCGTCCTCCGGAATCGACTCCCAGCCCTCTTCGGCGAACCGAAAGAGGTGCTCACGGATCTCGTTGCCGTAGACCTCGGATTTCCATCGCTCGACGTCGGTTGGCATGTCTCGTTCCAAACCCCCCACACGTAAACAGCCGGTTGCCGCGTCAACCCTCCCCGGTGGTTCCGCATACAGGAGGATGTTGCCGGTAGGTTACTGTCGACGTTCGATCGGCCGCAACACGACGTGCTGGCGGTCGTACCCCTCGTAGCGTCCCTCACGGATCCGGCCGACCGGGAGTTTGCCGGGGACGCCGCGTTCGCCGCAGGCGATACACTGCCCGTAGGTGGTGACCGCCACCTCGCGGCCGTCGGCCGACACCTCGGTGAACCCCTCGGCGATGAAGTCGACGAGCTCACACTCGCAGAACTCGGGGGCGTCGAGCCGCCAGAGTTCGCTGACACTGACCCGGCGCTGGTCGTCGACCGAGAGCCACGCGCCGTCGTCGAGGATTCGCAGGGCGACACTCATTGGGAGTCGGTAGACTCCCCACGGAGGTATGTCGGTCGACCGGTGCAATCACTGACCGCACCATTGACGCCGCCGTCGAGGGATATTCGACCGCCTGCCTGTGATTCGGGTCGGATTTCGGCGTCGGTGATAGCCGCAAGAGTCTCCCCTATCACAGAGCGCGGGCCAGTGTTACGGGTTAGACGGCGGTTAAGCGTGATGGGTGTCTACGGGGTATCGATGACAGCAGCACCTACGGAGGCAACTCAATGAGCGACGAGACGGACCATCTGGCGGATCTCTCCGACGGCGCTGGCTGTGCGGAAGTCTGGGAGCATCTCTCCGCGCAGCGCGACGGTGACAGCGGTGCCGACGAGGATAGCGAGGCGGCCGAGGGCGATGCCGACGCCGACGAGTCCGACAGCGACGACGTCGACGCGGCCGACGCAACACTGCTGTGTCCGTAGGACCGCCGGTATCTCTCTCGGTTGACGACGATCGATGTCGACGGCCCGTCAGTGTGCGCGATACTTTTGACCATGGCGGCTGTTGGACTATGCGATGAGTGAGGAGTACGGCTCGGACCGAGACACACCGGTCGGCACCCCCGTTGTTCGTGCGGATCCAGCGATCACCGGCGAGCGGGCCGCCGAAGCGGTCGGCTTCGATCCCGACGACCCCGACAGCGTCGCGGAGGCTGCCGACGTCGTCGCCGAGTTCGCCACCGGCGCAGTCGGCGGCAACGACCACGTGCTGATGCTCCGGGGGGCCGCAGCGTGTGCGGCGCTGGTCCGCGGCATCGGCTCCTACAAGGCCGCGGCCGAGCGGGCCGGCGAGGGCGTGACCGTCTCGTTTATTCGGAAGTGGGCCCGCGTCCACGACCTGCCGCAGTCGATCCGTCGACACGTCGCCCGCGGCCATATCGCCCCGACGGCGGCCAAACACATCGCCCGCGTGCCGACCGAGGACCGGTATCTACTGGCGTGGGCGAGTCTCGACGCCGACCTCACCGTGCGGGATATCCGGTCGGTCGCCAGCGCGATCAACAACGGGACCGACGTCGAGACTGCCCTCCGGGACCACGGCCTGACGCCCGGTCAGTTGTCGATGACGCTGCCGCCGGAACTGTACGTCGAACTCCGCCACCGGGCCTCGATGGCGAACCGCGAGCCCGGCGCGGTCGTCGCCGATGCACTGTCGACGTACTTCGAGCGGGACGGATAGCTCCTGTCAGTCGACGGGACCGTGTGACCGCGGCCCGCGGCGGCGAACGATGTAAACGCTTATGAGCGCGTGTAGGCAAATTCGGGTGAGGGCTGGTAGCTCAGTTAGGGAGAGCGTCTGGCTTTTAACCAGACGGTCGGGGGTTCAACTCCCTCCCAGCCCGTTTTGCTCCGAACACGTCCGTGAGGAGCAACGCGGTTGTCGAGGACGTTGAACCAGAGCGTGAAGCGAACGCAGTGAGCGGAACGACCGTGGTTCAACCCCCTCCCAGCCCGCGTTTCAGCACGCACACTCGACGCCACCGGGACGCGTCGATATTGCGGGGAGCCGCCGATCGTACGAGCAATTTTTGAGGGTGTGGATCCAAGCTTGGAACGACAGCGAGCCAGCGCATGACAGACACCGATCCCGCCACGGAGGCCGATTCGCTCGCGCCCAGAGCCGCGGTCGACGAGCCGGCCGTCGAGGACGTACCCTCGGAGCCGATCGAGGTGCTGGTCAAACGGCTCGTTACTGTGTTCAAAGCCGAGCCACGGATCAACCTCGAAACGATCCGCGAGCGGACGACCGTCCGGAACGTCGTCGACTACCGTGCGCTGCACCGGCGGCTCGACCCCGGCTGGGCGGTCGACCCCGAGATCGTCAAGTTCGGCGACGAGCCGCTGGCCGACGCGCTCGTGTTCAGCCACTCCCAGCGCTCCTACGACGTGATCCTCAAACCGGTCGACATCTTCACGCCGACCGACGAGGTCGAACTCTACGTCCACGACCACAATCGCGGGATCCGCCACCGCCTTGTTCGGACGACCCCGAGTCTGGCGCTGGCGCTGGACCACACCGCCTCGAAGCTCACTCACCGACATTTCAACCCCGACGCCCCCTATCTCACCTCGTCGTTGCGTGACGCCGACGCCGATGCCGCCGCCGAACTCGTCGACGCGCCGTTCGAGGACGTCGAGTAGATTAGTCGACGTTCTCGCCCTGATAGCTCCCGTCGTAGGTGCCCTCGTGGTCGGCCTCGGCGAAGACGAGCTGGGCGATGCGTGCGCCCTGCTCGATCTCGATTGCGTGGTGGACCTCTAACAGTCCCTCGCCTTTCCCCTCGTAGCCTGCATCCCAAACCGCCGTATGCAGCATACAGGAGTTGCGCATCAGCGACGAGCGGGGGTAGATAAATCCGATATGTTCCTCGGGGATGTGAACGGTTTCACCGTACTGGACGATGTACGCGCCCGGATCGAGTTGGAAGGTACTGTCGACCGCTTCGATTTCCTCGCGCTCGCCGATGTCTTTGTCAGCCTGACCGATTCGGCCCGGCGACGTTTGTTTGTATATTTTCGCAGCAGTGAGGTCGACGCCGTTCGGTTGGAGCTGATCGCCGTCGACTGGTGTGAGATGCTGACCGACGAACGCGCCTGATTCGAACATATCCAAGGCTCCGGTGGAACGGCCTAAACAGTACCGAGATCATACTGGTTCGGTTCTCGAAAACAGCTGAAACGAGAGCACTGAGACGTCTCGATCGAAGTGTCGGCGTTCGATTCCACACGGTTAACAGTCGAGAAATACGCGGGATTTATACCCGCGTAGGGACCATCGGCGAGTGTTATGGGACAGACGCTCACAGAGAAGATCCTCGACGATCACCTCGTCGAAGGGGAACTTACCCCCGGAGAGGAGATCGGTATCGAAATCGACCAGACGCTTACCCAGGACACGACTGGGACGATGGTTTGGCTGCAGTTCGAGGCCCTCGGACTCGAAGACGTCCAGACTGAACTCGCCGCGCAGTACTGCGACCACCAGACCTATCAGTTCGACTTCAAAAACACCGACGACCACCGCTTCCTCCGCTCGGCCGCGGGAACGTTCGGCGCACACTTCTCCCGCCCCGGCAACGGTATTTGCCACAACGTCCACAAGGAGAACTTCGCCGCCCCCGGCAAGACGCTCCTCGGGTCGGACAGCCACACCCCGACCCCCGGTGGTCTCGGCCAGCTCGCCATCGGTGCGGGTGGCCTCGACATCGCCGTCGCCATGGGTGGCGGTGCCTACTACGTCGAGATGCCGGAAGTCGTCAACGTCCG
>JAWOEO010000346.1:0-3356 GCA_046482755.1 Halohasta sp.
ACTTGATCGGGTCGACGCCAACAGCCCACCTGCCGGTCAGTCGGCCGACTCGGCGCTGCCGCCGGCGAGGTCGGCGTCGGCGATGTCGGCGTCGGTGTCGGCGAGTTCGTCGTCCAGCGTCTCGGCCGCCGACCGGGGAAGCTGGTCCCGGAGCCGGCCGGCCACCCGGCGGGCTTCGTCGAGTTCGAGGCTGCCCAGCGCCCGCACGAGGGCGGCCGCCCGGTCGACCTTGCTCTGTTGCCACGACTCCTCGCGGGACTCGTAGGTGCGGATCCCCCGGAGGAAGTCGACTTTCGAGAACTCCGGCCAGTAGGGTGCACAGAAGTAGACCGCCGCCTCGTTGCCGTTGGCGTGCCACGGTAGGAAGTTCGAGGTGCGCTCGTCGCCCCCCGTCCGGATGATGAGGTCGACGTCCCGCAGCGGCTGGCGGTAGAGCCGCTGTTCGACCGTTACCACGTCGACTTCGTCGGGCGCGATCTCGCCGGCGTCGACGGCCTCGGCGATTTCCCGTGTGGCCCGGAGCAGTTCGTTGCGGCCGCCGTAGGCCAACGCGATGTTGAGACGGAACCGGTCGTAGCCCTCGGTTGCGGCCTCTGCGTAGGCGATGGCCTCCTGAACCCGGTCGGGCAGCCGTTCGATCTCGCCGATCGCCCGGATACAGACCTCCCGGTCGTGGAGCCGGTCGCTGTCGGCGAGTTCCCGGAGTTTAGAAGTGATCATGTCGAACAGCGGTTCGTTCTCCTCGGCGGGGCGATCGAAGTTCTCCGTCGAGAACGTATACAGCGTCAGCTCCTTGATTCCGAGCTCGTCACACCAATCGAGGACCTGCTCGGAGGTTTCGGCCCCGGCGCGGTGGCCCTCGGGGGTGTCGTCCCCCTGCTTGCGGGCATAGCGTCGGTTGCCGTCCTGAATGATGGCGACGTGTGTCGGCCCGTCGCCGATTTCGCGTCGGAGGAGGCGCTCGTAGGTCCGCTGGAGTCGTCGGTTCGCCCACGAATACATCTACAAAGGGATAACTACCTGATAGTATGTGTCTCTTTTTATTGACTGCGGTGACAAAAAACGTGATAGATTGCGTCGGTCGACCGCGGCAGCCGGTCTCGCCGCGTTTGGGAGCGATCAGGCCAGTTCGTCGATTTTGTCGACGACCGCGTCGGCGAACTCGCTGGTGGCGAGCTTCTCGCCGCCCTCGATCTGCCGGTGGAGGTCGTAGGTGACCGTCCCCTCGCTGATGGTCGCTTCGACCGCGTCGCGGACGAGATCGGCGGCATCGGACCAGCCGAGGTAGTCGAGCATCTCGCGGCCCGAAAGGATCATCGCCGTCGGGTTGACCTTGTCCTCGCCGGCGTATTTGGGTGCGCTGCCGTGGACCGGCTCGGCCAGACAGCGACCGTGGCCGAAGTTGGCGCCGGGCGCGATGCCGAGGCCGCCGATCTGTGCGCCGGCAGCGTCGGACATGTAGTCGCCGTTGAGGTTCATCGTCGCGATCACGTCGTACTCGTCGGTCCGGGTGAGGAGCTGCTGGAGCATGTTGTCGGCGATGCGGTCCTGGACGACGACGGTGCCGTCGGGCTGCTCGCCGTCGTGCTCCTCCCAGAGTTCGTCCTCGGTGAGGACGTCCTCGCCGTACTCTTCCTCGGCGACCTCATAGCCCCAGTCACGGAACGCGCCCTCGGTGAACTTCATGATGTTGCCCTTGTGGACGAGCGTGACCGTCGGGCGGTCGTTGGCGATGGCGTAGTCGATTGCCTCGCGGATGAGCCGTTTCGAGCCGAACTCGGTGATCGGCTTGAACCCGATGCCGACCGGGCCGTCGTGGATGGTGCTGTCGAAGCCCATCTCGTCTTCGACGAACTCCTTGACCTCTTGGACTTCGTCTGTCCCGGCTTCCCACTCGATGCCCGCGTAGACGTCCTCGGTGTTCTCCCGGAACGTGATCATGTCCATCGCGCCCGGATTCTTGACCGGCGACGGCACGCCGTCGAGGTGGTAGGTCGGCCGAACGTTGGCGTAAAGGTCGAGCTTTTTGCGGAGCGCGACGTTCAGCGAGCGGAAGCCCGCGCCGACGGGCGTCGTCAGCGGGCCCTTGATGGCGACGCGGTGTTCGCGGATCGCGTCGACGGTCTCCTGTGGGAGGTTCTCGTCGTACTTCTCGCGAGCCGAGCCGCCGGCGTAGACGCGCATCCACGCGATCGAGCGGCCGGTGGCCTCGGCGGCCGCATCCAGGACTTTCTGGGCGGCGGGGCCGACGTCCGAGCCGATCCCGTCGCCGTAGATGATCGGGATGATTGGCGTCTCCGGCACGTTCAGTTCCCCGGTTTCCTCGTCGACGAGCGTAATCTGCTCGCCCTCGTCGGGGACATCGATCTTGTCGTAGCTCATAGACGGTCACGAATTTTCAGGGGTGGGTAAAAGTCCTGCCGTTATCCGCGTCGGTCGTCTCCCGTCGACGGACGACCGCCGGTCGGAACCTCTTTGCGGGCGAGCGGCCATAGAGGCGGGTATGACGATCGGATCCCTCGATGACGACGCAGTAGCGAGCTACCGTGAGGCTGGCGAAATCCTCGCAGAGACGATGACCGAGGCCAAGGCGATGATCGAACCCAGCGTCACCCAGCTTGAGGTCGCCGAGTACGCCGAGGACACCATCCGGGAGGCCGGCGCGGGACTCGCCTTCCCGGTCAACATCTCGGTCGACGAGGAAGCTTCCCACGCCACGCCGGCCCGCGACGACGACACCGAGTTCGGCGACGAGATGGTCTGTCTCGACATCGGGGTCCACGTCGACGGCTACATCGCCGATGCCGCGGTGACCGTCGACTTCACCGGGAGTACGGAACTCGTCGAGGCCGCCGAACAGGCCCTCGAAGCCGCCGTCGAGGCCGCCGGACCGGGTGTCGAGGTCGGCGAGATCGGGGCGGAGATCGAGTCGGTGATCGACGGCTACGGCTACACACCGATCTACAACCTGACGGGCCACGGCGTCGAGCGCTACGACGCCCACACCGGTCCGAGCATCCCGAACCGGGCGGTCGACCGGAGCGTCGAACTCGAAGTCGGCCAAGCGATCGCCATCGAACCCTTTGCGACCGACGGCCGCGGGAAGGTCGGCGAAGGCGCGACTGAGGAGATCTACGAACAGGTGAGCGATGGCAGCGTTCGGGACCGGCGGGCCCGGCAGGTCCTCGACGAGCTAGCGCAGTTCGACGACCTGCCGTTCGCCGCCCGGTGGCTCGAGGGCTCCCGGTCGGAGATGGCCCTCCGGCGGCTCAAGATGGCCGATATCGTCAAAGGGTATCCCGTGCTCAAAGAGGACGACGGCCGGCTGATCAGTCAGGCCGAACACACGCTGTTGG
>JAWOEO010000356.1:0-10581 GCA_046482755.1 Halohasta sp.
GCGACCGAATCCGGCACGATGTTGCCGCCGAACATGTCGACCATCACCAACAGGAACGGTGCGGTCAGCACGCCGCCGAAGACGACCAGCTTCCACTGTTTTTGCATCTCGCGTTGGGCGACCGACTTGCGTTCGCCAGCGGCCTCGCCAGCCTCGCTTTCGTCGCCCTCGGCGGGGCGGACCGGCTCGTAGCCCGCCTCCTCGATAGCATCGTCGATCGCCGAGCGGTCGGTCTCGACGGGATTGTACTCGATGGTGGCCTCGTCGGCCGCGAAGTTGACCGACGACTCGATGACGCCCGGCACCGCTTCGGTCGCGTCGGCGACCGCCGCCGAACAGGTCGCACAGGACATCCCGCCGACCTCGACCGACAGCCGTTCGCGGACCGGCTCGTAGCCCGCATGCTCGACGGCCTCGTAGATCTCGCCGAGACTCACCGTCTCGGGGTCGTAGGTTACCGACCCCTCGTCGGAGGCGAAGTTGGCGCTCACCTCGTCGACGCCGTCGAGGTCGCCGACTGCATCCTCGACGTTGCCGACGCAGGTGGCACACGACATGCCCTCGATCTCCAGTCGCGTTGTACTACTCATGGGTGTATGTACGGGACCCTATTTCATGCGGATTGTGGTTACAAAACGAAAGCGAAACGCCGAATCGACATTAGATTCCTGACTGGAGTTCCTCGAACCGCTCCTCGAAGTTCGCCAGACAGGAGCCACAGCAGAAGTGGTACCGGGTGCCGTCGATGACGGCGGATTCGCCCTCGCTGGTGACGGCGTTGCCGCACTCGTCGCAGTCGACGGCCAACTGTGCCTCGCCGAGCCGCGGGGTCCACGACGCATCCGACAGCAGGCGTACGTCGATCTCCCGGAGCCGGTCGGTCTCGACCTCTTCGAGGAGGTCGTCGACGCCACCCGGCCCGAGGGTCGCATGCACCACGATACGGGCGTCGGCAGTTACGTACTGGTGTTCGATCCGGTCGTGGCCGCCGAGTGCTTCGGCAACGGCATCGGTTCGACCGGGGTCGACCGCGAGGTCGACCAGTACCTCGGTCCCGCCGTGGAGCATCGAACGGTCCAACTCGAGCGTAAACCCCTCGATGACGCCCAGTGTTTCGAGCCGGTCGATCCGGTCGGCGACTGCCGGAGCCGAGAGGTCGACGTGGTCGGCGAGCTCGCTGTAGGGGCGGCGGGCGTTCTCCAGCAGGAGCCGAATGATCGTCCGGTCGGTGTCGTCGAGCTCACGCATGGGTCGACACAGGCGCTCGCCACGCCTGTCGCTTTCGGTCCGACTTTGGATTCCAAAGTCGACGTGACGGTGCGCTTCACGACCCGTCGTCGGCCGCAAGGACCACTCGGCAGCACTGCGTGGCGGCCGCGATATGCCGATCGGCGATCTCGTCGCCCGTCTCGCCGGCCGACTCGAGCAGGTCGGCGACCTGCCGGACGCGCGTCCGTCGCGTCTCGGTGTCGAGGCCCTCGCTGGCGGCATCGCGGGCGACGGCTTCGGCCTCCCCGAGCCAGCGGTTCGTCGCCGGCGGGACCGGCCGCTCGGCGGTCGCGGTGAGGTGGTCGGCCAGTGCGTCGACGGCGGCCCGCGGGTCGGTCGGAACTTCGAGTGCGTCGTCGCTCACGGAGGACGGTTCGGCCGGCGGCCGTGTAGCCGTTTCGCTCGGGCGGTTCTCGCCCGTCGGTCGATCACCTCGTTTATATACGTGGAGTTATGACCTTCCGACTAGTCTTATGACTGACAACCCGACGCTCAATCGACGGCGCGTGCTCGAACTCTCCGGAATCGGTACGGGGGTCGCCGTCGCGGGCTGTATGAATCAGGTCGACAGCGGCGATGGCGAGAGCCGCCAGGTAACTGTCTCGCTGGAGATCGATCAAGAGGAGATCCAGCAGCGCCAGCAGGAACTCCAGCAGCAGGCCATGACTGGCAACGCCTCCGAAGAGGAACTGCAGGAAGAACAAGAGGAGATTCAACAACTCCAACAGGAGGCGGTTACCGAGGCCGTTGAGACGGCCGAATCCGAGTTCGAAGACGCCGGGGTCACGATCGAAGATCAGCTCGAAGGACAGGGGCTTCTGTTGGTCTCGGGGCCGGATTCGGCCATTCTCGACTCCCTCGAAGTGGATGTCGTCCAAGCGATCGCAGCCGGCGGGCTCTTCGAGGAGGCACAGCAGGCCCAAGAACAGCAGCAACAACAGCAGCAACAGCCGGCTCCGAACGAATCGACCGAGGAGTAACGCCTCTTTCGCCGCGAGTCGACACCGTTCCTTTTTGCATCTCGCGGGCCGACTAGCCACATGAGCGATCCCCTCGCCCGCAACCGACTCGACGAGGAGGCCAGCCCGTATCTCCGCCAGCACGCCGACAACCCCGTCAACTGGCAGCCGTGGGACGATACGGCCCTCGAAGCCGCCAAGGAGCAGAACAAACCGATCTTCCTCTCGATCGGCTACTCGGCGTGCCACTGGTGTCACGTGATGGAAGAAGAGAGCTTCGCCGAGGAGGCGGTCGCCCAGCGGCTCAACGAGAACTTCGTCCCGATCAAGGTCGACCGCGAGGAACGGCCCGATCTCGACAGCATCTACATGACTGTCTGCCAGCTCGTGACGGGCCGCGGCGGCTGGCCGCTGTCGGCGTGGCTCACCCCCGACGGCGAGCCGTTCTACATCGGCACGTACTTTCCGCCCGAACCGCGAGGGCAGATGCCCGGCTTCGCCGACCTACTGGACAACATCAGCACCTCGTGGGCCGACCCCGACCAGCGCGCCGAAATGAAACAGCGCGCCGAGCAGTGGACCGACGGCGCCCGCAACAAACTGGAGTCGACGCCCGACGACCCCGGCGACCAACCCGGCAGCGAGGAACTCGACGACGCGGTCCGGGCAGCCCTCCGGTCGGCCGACCGCGAGTTCGGCGGCTTCGGCTCCGACGGCCCGAAGTTCCCCCAGCCCGGCCGGCTCGAACTCCTCCTGCGGGTCGCCGCCCGCAGCGGCAACGCCGACGCCCTCGATGTCGCCACCACCACGCTGGACGCGATGTCGACCGGCGGCGTCTACGACCAGTTAGGCGGCGGCTTCCACCGCTATGCGGTCGACCGGGAGTGGACCGTCCCCCACTTCGAGAAGATGCTGTACGACAACGCCACCCTCCCGCCGCTGTATCTGGCCGCCTTCCAACTCACCGGCCGCGAGGGGTACGCCGAGGTTGTTAGGGAGACCCTAACGTTCGTCGACCGCGAACTCACCCACCCTGAGGGCGGCTTCTACAGCACCCTCGATGCCCGCAGCGGCGATGAAGAGGGCACCTTCTACGTCTGGACGCCCTCGGAGGTCCGCGAGCTACTGGACGAGGTCGACGCCGAGTTGTTCTGTGACCGCTACGGCGTCACCGACGGGGGGAACTTCGAGCACGGGACGACGGTGCTGAACGTCTCGTCGACGATCGACACCCTCGCCGAAGAGTACGACCTCACCGTCGAGGCGGTCGAAACCCGCCTCGCCGCCGCCGAGTCGACGCTGGCCGAGGCCCGCGAGGAGCGCACCCGCCCGCCGCGGGACGAGAAGGTTCTCGCCGGATGGAACGGACTGATGATCACCGCGTACGCGCAGGCGGCACAAGTGCTGGACCCCGACTACGCCGAGCAAGCCACTGCCGCGCTCTCGTTCGTCAAAGCCGAGCTGTGGGACGCCGACGCCGGCCGGCTCACCCGCCGGTTCATCGACGGCGACACCAAGGGCGAGGGCTATCTGGAGGATTACGCCTTCCTCGCCCGCGGCGCGTTCGACACTTATCAGGCGACTGGCGAGGTCGACCACCTCGCGTTCGCCCTCGCCCTCGCCGAGACGATCGTCGCGGAGTTCTGGGCGGCCGACGAGGGGACGATCTACTTCACCCCGCAGTACGGCGAAGGACTCGTCACCCGCCCGCAGGAACTCGACGACCAGTCGACGCCCTCCAGCCTCGGGGTGGCGACCGACCTCCTAATCGCCCTCGATGGGTTCGTCCCCGAGGCCGACTACACCGCGATCGCCGGCCGGGTGCTCGAAACCCACGGCAATCGGATCCGGGGCAACCCCCTCCAGCACGTCTCGCTGACGCTGGCCGCCGACCGCTACACCGCTGGCAGCGCCGAACTCACCATTGCGGCCGACGAGCTGCCCGCCGACTGGCAGGACGCCCTCGCCGACCGGTTCCTCCCGGCGGTCACCGTCGCCCGCCGGCCGTCGACCGACGAGGGTCTCGACGCGTGGCTCGATCGGCTCGGCTTCGAGGAGGCCCCGCCGGTGTGGGCCGGCCGCGAGGCCACCGGCGAGCCGACGGTCTACGCCTGCCAGTCGTTTACCTGCTCACCGCCGGAGACCGACATCGACGCGGCCCTCGACTGGCTCGACTCGAACCGCTGATATGTGCCGGTCGCCCTCCGAGTAATCGGTCCCTACTAGTCACACCGACGGACGTAATCGGTTTTTTCATTCACTGGGAGCCGTACGACATGGTTAAAAATCACCCGAAGAACCCATAGGTATGGCTGACCAAGCCAATCCGTTCGAAAGCCTACAGGAACAACTCGACGCCGCTGCCGAGTACGTCGACGCCCGCGAGGACGTTCTCGAACGGCTGAAACACCCCGAGCGCGTGCTCGAAACCACGCTGTCGGTCGAACTCGACGACGGCTCGATCGAACTGTTCGACGCCTATCGCTCGCAGTTCAACGGCGACCGCGGCCCGTACAAAGGGGGGATCCGCTATCATCCCGGAGTCACCCGTGACGAGGTGAAGGCACTCTCCGGCTGGATGGCCTACAAATGTGCCATCGTCGACATCCCCTACGGCGGCGGGAAGGGCGGGATCGAGGTCGACCCCGCCAACTACAGCGAAAGCGAACTCGAACGACTCACACGCGCTTTCGCGGCCGAACTCCGCCCGCTGATCGGCGAGGACCGCGATATCCCCGCGCCGGATGTCAACACCGGCCAGCGGGAGATGAACTGGATCAAAGACACCTACGAGACGCTGGAACACACGACCGCGCCGGGCGTCATCACCGGCAAGGCGCTCGATTCGGGCGGCTCGGAGGGCCGCGTCGAGGCGACCGGCCGATCGACGATGCTGGCCGCCCGCGAGACCTTCGCGTGGCTCGGCCGCGATCTCTCGGAGGCGACCGTCGCCGTCCAGGGGTACGGTAACGCCGGCTCGATCGCCGCCCGCCTCATCGACGAGCAGGGCGGGACGATCGTCGCCGTGTCGGACTCCAGCGGCGGCATCTACGACCCTGACGGACTCGACGCCGCCGTGGTCGCCGACACCAAAGCCGAGACCGGCAGCGTCGTCGACCACGGTGGCGAGCAGATCAGCAACGACGAACTACTGACGCTCGATGTCGACCTGCTGATCCCGGCAGCGCTCGAAAACGCCATCGACGAGGAGTTGGCCCACGATGTCGAGGCCGACGTGATCGCCGAGGCCGCAAACGGCCCGATCACGCCTGCGGCCGACGAGGTGCTCGCCGACAAAGAGGTCTACGTCGTCCCCGACATCCTCGCAAACGCCGGCGGCGTCGTCGTCTCCTACTTCGAGTGGGTCCAGAACCGCCAACGGTTCTCCTGGACCGAGGCACGCGTCAACGACGAACTCGAAGCCGTGATCACCGACGCCTTCGACGACCTCGTGGCGGCCCACGAGGCCAACGGCACGCCGACCCTCCGGACGGCGGCCTACGCCGTCGCCATCGAACGGGTCGTCGACGCCTACACGCAGGCCGGCAACTGGCCGTAGGGACTGCCTAACTGCCGCTATTCGTCGGGCGCTCGCAGCTCTTTCCCGAGGTAGACGGCAATCGGCACCGCCTCGGATTCGACGAACCGCACGAGTTCCTCGCCGTCCTGTTCGACGACGACTGTCGGGATGTATTCGATACCGTACTCCTCGACGCCGGGGCCGGTTTTCGAGCCGTCCTCGGCCTTTTCGACGGGGTAGTGTTCGACGTTTCCGGGGTCGACGCCCGCCGCATCGAGTGCGGCACCGAACGCCGGGAGCTGCTCTTGGCAGTCGACACACCAGTCGCCGCCCCAGACGTGGAAGGTGTAGTCGTCGGCACCCAGCGCCGCGATCGACTCCTCGTAGCCCGCGGGCTCCCATTCCGGACTCGGTTGCATCGTTTCCAGTTTCATAGGCTTCCTTCGCCAGCCGCCAGTAAAACCTCCTCGGCTCCCGCAGTAGTCGGCATATAACTACAACGGTCCGTTAGTCGTTTAGGCCCCGCTGCCGAAGCCGCTGCCAATGGACGATAGCATTCTCGCAACGATCGGCTCGCCGCTGGTCGCAGTCGACGCACCCGAGGGGTCGACGATCGCGGCCAAACTCGAATCGCGGAACCCCGGCGGCTCGGCCAAGGACCGGCCCGCTCTCTGGATGATCGAAACCGCCGAGGAAGCGGGGACGCTCACGCCGGGCGACACCATCGTCGAGCCGACCAGCGGCAACACCGGCATCGGAATCGCCATGGTCGGCGCGGCCAAGGGGTACGACGTCCGGATCGTGATGCCCGCCTCCAAGTCCCCGGAACGGCGCTCGATCATGCGGGCCTACGGCGCGGATCTCGAACTCGTCGACGGTGATATCTCCGACGCCAAGGATCGGGCCGACGAGATCGAAGCCGACGAGGACGCCGTCCAACTCCGGCAGTTCGAAAACGAGGCCAACCCCCGCTCGCACTACGAGACGACCGGCCCTGAAATCTTGGAGCAGATCGGCGACCGACGCGTCGACGCCCTCGTCGCTGGCGTCGGCACCGGCGGCACGATCACGGGGATCGGTCGACGGCTCCGCGAGGCGTTTCCCGACATGGAGATCGTCGCGGTCGAACCCGACGATTCGGCGGTGCTCTCCGGCGAAGAACCGACCGGCGACAGTTTCCAAGGGATGGGACCCGGATTCATCAGCCCCAATCTGGATACCGAAATCGTCGACTCGGTCGAGGTCTGTTCGGCCGAGGCCGCCGAAGCCGAGTGTCGGCGCCTCGCCCGCGAGGAGGGGCTCTTCGTCGGCCAGTCCAGCGGCGCGTCGAACCTCGCAGCCAAACGTATCGCCGAGCGACTCGTCGACTCGGGTGTCGACGACCCGCTGGTGATCACGGTCTACTGGGACAGCGGCGAGCGCTACGTCTCAACTGGGATGTTCGACGCCGAGTAGATGGCGACTACCACTCAGTAGCCAGTGACTACGGCGGCGCGGAATCCTTTTGAGGCGGTAGTTGCTCTGTCGGCCCATGCCAACACGACGGATGGCCCTCGTCGACGCCTTCACGACCGATCCACTGTCTGGCAACGCCGCCGGCGTGATCCCCGACGCCGACGGTCTCTCCGCCGAGCAGTGTCAGGCGATCGCCCGCGAACTCGCGGTCAGCGAAACCGCCTTCGTCTCGTCGTCGACCGAAGCCGACCGACGGGTCCGGTTTTTCACTCCGACGCAGGCGGTCGACCTCTGTGGCCACGCCACGATCGCGGCCCACGCCCGCCTCCACGAGGAGGGCCAACTCGGTGCTGGGAGTCACAGTCTCGACACCGCCGTCGGGGTCTTGGATATCGAGATCGAAGCCGACGGCACCGTCTGGATGACACAGGACTCCCCCACCGTCGTCGAACAGGCTGTCGACTACGACCGGCTGGCAACGGCCCTTGGTTGTGAGGTCTCGACCCTGCAGGATGTCGGCGCAGATATCCCGGTCGCTCGTGCGTCGACCGGCCTTCCCGTGCTCGTCGTCCCGATCAACTTCCTCGAATCGCTCGGTAGCCTCCAGCCGGATGCCGGGGCCATCGAAGCCCTCTCGGCGGAACACGATGCCGCGGGAATCTATGCCTTCACCTTCGACACGCTGTCGGCCGACGCGGTCGCTCACGGTCGGTTCTTCGCTCCTGCGGTGGGTGTCGACGAGGACCCCGTCACCGGAACCGCCAGCGGGGCCTGTGCAGCCTACTTCCACACGGCTGGCAGCGCCGCCTTCGACGATCTCGACGACGAACTCCGCTTCGAGCAAGGTGACTTCCTCGACCGGGCCGGGCGCGTCCGGGTGCGGGTCGACAGCGACGACGGGTCGACACGCGTCCGCGTGGGTGGGCAGGCAGTGACAGCCATCGAGGGGGAGATCACTGTCCCCGACGATGAGGGCGATGACATCATCGAAGTCTGATCCCTTTTAAACAGTTGGCCACTATTTCTCAGCGTTCAGTGCCGACCTCGCGGTTTCGCGCATCGTGATCCGTGGTCGAGGCTCGGTCGATCTCGGCTTCGGTTTCGACGATCTTGTCGAGGCGGCGCTCGAACTCCGCGTCGTCCACCTCGCCCCGAACGTACTGCTGTTCGAGTTCGGTGACCGGGTCGACGGTCTCGGTCGACTCCGACCCGCCGCCACGGAGCTGTCGGATCCCGAACCCACTCATGAACAGCAACACAGAAAATGCAAACAAGCCCAGGACAGCGTTGGCTTCGGCGAGGATGAACACGGGTACGAGGAGCACCGCGAGGGCGCCGATGGCGATCGGGCCGCCGAACACGATGGCGATCGCGGCGACCAGCGGGTTTTCCCGAAACCACGCGGACCAGTCGGTCATACGCCTACGTCAACGTGGCAAATCAAAGACGTTTCGACCGCTCAAATCAGGCTAACTCTTGCTCGCGTTCGAGTTCGCGGAGTTTCTCGATCCGTTTTTCGGTCGGCGGGTGGGTGGAGGCGATCTTGCCGATAAATCCAGAGCGGATCGGGATGATGAAGAAGGCGTTCATCTCGGCCTGCTCGCGGAGATCGTCCTGCGGCACCTTGTCCATCCGGCCGCTGATCGACATCAGCGCGGAGGCTAACGCTCCGGGATTGCCGGTGATCGAGGCCGCCCCCCGGTCGGCCGAATACTCGCGGTAGCGGCTGAGCGCCCGGATGAGGAAGAACGAGATCACCCAGACGACGAGCGAGGCCAGGATGGCGACGTAGACCGGCGCTTGGTTCCGGCCGTTGCCGCCGAAGAGCCAGCCCCATCGGACGACGATGAACGCGAGCGTCGACAGGAACGAGGCGATGGTCATCACCATCACGTCACGGTTCTTGATGTGGGCGAGTTCGTGGGCGAGGACACCCTCAAGCTCCTCCTGATCGAGGGTTCGGAGGAGCCCGTTGGTCACCGCGACCGTCGCGTTCTGCTGGTTTCGCCCCGTGGCAAACGCGTTCGGCACCTGCGAGTCGGCGACCGCGACCTGCGGTTTCGGCAGGTCGGCCTGCTGGGAGAGCCGCTCGATCGTGCGGTGGAGTTCGGGCGCCTCGCTTTCCTCGACGGTCCGGGCCCCCATGCTGTAGAGGGCCATCTTGTCGCTGTAGAAGTACTGGATGAAGGAAAAGGCCCCCATCGCGATCACGATTCCGAGGAGGTCGGCGAACTGCGAGAGGATCCCTATAAAAACAATATACAGGGCGAACAGGAGGAACATCGTCAGTCCCATCCGGCCACGCAGTCCCCAATCTGTCGACCATTGCATACCTACAGTTTGGGGTTCGATCCGTTAAACCCTACCGGAGGCATGCGGCTGCCGGCCGCTCGCCCCGGAGCTATTTGCGGCTTCGGCGCGAAGATAGTGTGGGTGGAAGTACCATGCCATTCACCGACCGCACCGACGCCGGCAACGCCCTCGCCGACCGCCTGATCGAGGCCGGCATCGAGGCCGATCTCGTCTGTGCGATCCCCCGCGGCGGCCTGCCGGTCGGCCGGGCGGTCGCCGACCGGCTCGGGGTCCCCCTCGACGTCGTGGTCGCAACCAAACTCGGCGCGCCCTCGAACCCCGAACTCGCCCTCGGAGCCGTCGCTGGCGACGGCAGCTACTGGCTCAACGACGACCTCGTGGCGCAACTCGGCGTCGACGACGCCTATATCGAGCGCGAACGTGACCGGGAGGCCGCCGTCGCCCGCCGGAAGGTCGCCGACTACCGTGGCGGCGACCCACTGCCCGACGTGGCCGGCAAGCGCGTGGTGGTGGTCGACGACGGGATCGCCACCGGTGCGACCGCGATCGCCTGCCTACGCCAGCTACAGGCCACCGACGCCGCCGTGGTCGTGCTGGGGGTGCCGGTCGCGCCGCCGTCGGCCCGTGCGGATCTCGCCGACGAGGCCGACCGGCTGGTGGTGGTCGACGAACCCCAGCCGTTCGGGGCCGTCGGCCGCCACTACCGGGAGTTCGGACAGATCAGCGACGAGGAGGCGATCGCGCTGCTGGAGGCGTAGGTCGCGGCGCTTAACCGGTCGACCCTCGTACGGGGGAGATATGAGCGAGACACGCGAGTTCTGTCCCCGGTGTGGGGACCCCGTCGCCGAGCGTGCCGAGCCCCGGCCCGGCGAGCCGCGGGACGGGACGGCGCTGCTCTGCGATAGCTGTTATTTCGACGCTTTCGAGCTGATCGAGTTCCGCGACCGGGTTCACGTCACGGTCTGCGGCCGCTGTGGGGCGGTCCCCGGCGGCAACCGCTGGGTCGACTTCGGGGCCGTCGACTACACCGATGTCGCCATCGAGGCGGTCTCGGAGGCACTGTCG
>JAWOEO010000024.1:0-4883 GCA_046482755.1 Halohasta sp.
ACTAGAATTTTGATTGAGCAATTGGTTCAATTCTTCTACTGTTGTTACTGTATCATTTACTGGTATTTTTGATTCTGAGTCACTTGAAAACAAAATATCAAAAATAAATTCATCAATACTACCATCAGCTCCTTCACCGTTTTTATATCCCAAAAATGGAGGAAGATACATTGATTCTACAGAATCAAGTATTTCGAATGATTCTTCATCAAGCCCTGTGGTTCCTTTTAGAAGTTCTCTCCAAAACATAATTTCTTTTTGATAATTAAAATCTGAGGCGTCAATATCTACAATGGTTTCAAGAAGTGCTGCATAGTCAAAACCAGAGGGTACTTCCCCTTCAGGGGGGAGCGATAGGCACGTCGTACTCCCGCGTCCGATCGGTAGTCGACGGCTATACCACGGGCGGTCGACGGACGGTCACGGGTTCGCCGTCCCCGGGTTAGGAATCGAGTACCGTCCCGAGCCCATCGGCCAACCCGACGGTCGGCTCGTAGCCGAGCCGCTCGGTCGACCGGGTGAGATCCGCCCGGCTCCGACTGATGTCGCCCGGCCGCCGGTCGGTGTGGGTGATCGGGGCATCGGTGCCCACGAGGTCGCGGATCGTCTCCGCCAGCTCCCGGATCGTGGCTTCCCGACCGGTGCCGATGTTGTAGGCACGCCCCGTGTGCGGCGTGACGCCGGCGGCGAGGTTCGCCCGCACGATATCCGAGACGTGGACGAAATCCCGCGTCTGGTCGCCCGCGCCGTGGACTTCGAGCGGCTCGCCGGCCCGTGCCCGCTCGACGAAGGCGTCGATCACCCCGCTGTAGTCGCCGTGCTGGCCGGGGCCGTAGACGTTGAAATACCGGAGGGCGACCGTCGGGAAATCGAACTGGCGGCCGTAGACCCGGACGTAGTGGTCGGCGGCGAGCTTGTCGACCGCATACGGCGACAGCGGGCTGGCCGGCTCGGTCTCGCTGATCGGGACGCCGGTCGGATCGCCGTAGATCGCACAGCTGGAGGCGAAGACGACCCGAGTGTCGTGCTCGCGGGCGGTATCGAGGAGGTCGACGGTCGCCGCAACGTTCGTTCCGTGGCTCTCGACGGGCCGTTCGAGGGACTCCTCGACGCTGACCAGCGCCGCCTCGTGGTAGACGATATCCGCCTCGGCAATCAACGCGTCGCGGGCCGAGGCCTCCCGGATGTCGCCCCGGTGGAGGTCGACCGTTGCGGGGAGCCTTGCGGGCTCGCCACCGGAACAGTTGTCGAGCACCGTCACGTCGTTGTCGGCCGCCAGTGCCGCCACGAGGTGGCTGCCGATGAATCCGGCTCCGCCGGTAATCAGGATCGATTTGCCGGTCGGTCCGAGCGTCTCGGTCGAGACCGTCCCTGCGTCGGCTGTCTGGTCGCTCATTGGTTGTTCCAGACCGGAAGCCGGTTTTGTAATGGAGCGGTTGCCGGAGGTCGCCCATTGGTAGGTCGCTCCTACAGGCGCTCCGATCGTCCGTAGCCGGTCCCTACTGCCCGTCGGCAGCCTCGTCCAAGGGATCGAAGTAGTCGTCGACGCGGCTGTGACACCGCCTGCGGCGCTCGTCGACGATCTCGGCCATCGGCCGGCCGTCGGCGTGCCACAGCCCCGGATGGACCAGCAACTGCAACCGCTCGGGAAGGCCGTCGCCGAACGGTTCGGCCGACCGCCACTTCTGGCTGGAGTCCGACCGGTAGCCGATCTCGCTGAAAACCGCCGGGGCGTAGGTGTTGGTAAACGACTCGAAGCGCCGGTCGAGCACCCACTCGGGCGGGATGTGGAAGGAGGCCGTCGACACCGTTTGGCCGACGAGTCGCCCGAGAACGTCGAGTTCGTCGGCGACCTTGGCCTCGATGACGGCCGCGCCCGGATCGGCGTCGGTCGACCAGTAGCGGTGGGTATCGAAGTGGAGCGCGAGGTCGTGGCCGAGGTCGGCGATCCGCTGGAGGACTCGCAGGTTCCGCGGCCGCGTGAGATCGTAGGCCGGCGCGGCCAACAGGACACAGTAGGTCGACTCCACGCCGAGTTCGCGCTCCTTTTCGGCCATCGCCAGCGCCCGATCCAACGAGAGGTCGACGTCGTGCCGCAGCAGGATCTCGCCGGCCGCGGGCCGGCCGCCCTCGAAGGAACCGAACTCGTAGCCTGCGTCCCGAAACGACCGGAGCAGCCCCGCGTAACTGTCGAGGCGGTAGTCGATCGACGAGAGCTCCGCCGGCGACTGGAGGCTCTCAGTCATCGTCACTCGCCGTCAGGTGCTGTTTCTGCTCGATGCCGTCGACTCGATCGTGATCGCCCGCGGACTCGAAGACCATCCCCGCCTCGGGTCGCCAGCCGTCGGCCGCCCAGTCGGTGACCAGCACCGAACCGTCGGGCGTCGAGACGACGAACTCGTCGGTGTGGAACGCCGCGAGGATCTCGCCGGGGTCTGCTTCGAAGCCGAAGTCGGTCGAAAACGGTCGGACCGACCAGACGTCGACGCGCTCGCCGTCGTGGAACGTGAACGCGCCGGGATACGGCTGTGTTACCGCCCGAACGAGGTTGTAGATCGCAGCCATTGGTTCCCCCCAGTTGATCTCGCCGTCCTCGGGGGTGCGTTTGGGGTAGTAGGTCGGCTCGCCGTCCTGTGGCTCAAAGGTGTGGTCCCCGCGGCAGATCGGCGGGATGACATCCAGCAGCATCGCCTCGATGGCGAGGCTGACCTTGTAGTACAGCGACTGGATCGTGTCGAACTCGGTGATATCGAACTTCCGGGTCGCGGCGACCGCTCCGGCGTCGACGTCGGCGTCGAGCCGGATCAGCGAGAGCAGAAACCGGTCGAGGTCTTCGATCAGCGACCAGTTCAGCGGCGACCGTCCGCGGCCCTTGGGGAGCCCGAAGGCGCTGCCGTGGTTGCCGAGGACGCCCCGCGGGAACGTATCGAGAACCTCGCCGGGGATGATCCGGTTCCAGCCGTTGACGATCATCAGGTCCGCATCGAGTTCCTCGAAGAAGTCGACGTCCGCCTCGCCCATGCTGTATGTCTCGGGGTAGTAGATCGGGAGGTCATTTGCCTCCGCAATCTCCGAAAAGTCGGTGTACTTCGCCACGCCGGCGGCGTGACCCATTTCGGGGGAAATCGAAACGAGCTGGGTGATCGGCACCCCCTCATCGAGAAGCGTCTCCAAGACGTGATGGCCGGGCGTCGACACGCTCGTGTACACGATCTCGGTGTCGTCAGGAACGTCCATACTGTCAGCGCCCTCGCATACGACCCGCTTTGTTATGGTGTGGCCAAATTCGGCAGCCGGACGGCCAGTCGAACACGTCACTCGATCGGATGGTATAACCACAGCTTGGCCAACACAACCGGTTTCGAATGGGTCAGTTAGCTGGTGATCGCGCGATAGGCACGCTTCGCCAGCGCCATCTGCGGGCCGTTCGACTCGATGGTGTAGTAGGGGACGAGCGAGGCCCCGAACTTGCTTTTGTATTTGCAGAGTCGATCGGTGTTCGCGCCCATCAGATCGTAGGCGCTAATCGAGTCGACCGGCGGGTCGTCGATGAGATCCTCGACGATCCGCCAGTGGAGGTAGCTGTTGACGGTCGTGCCGTCGTATTCGGCGCGGGTCCCACCCTGCCAGAAGTAGGCGGCGTCGTTGGAGTAGATCACCGTGATCCCGCTCAAAACGTCGCCGTTCGGATCGCGGATCACGTAGCTTCGCGCGCGGTCGCCGAGGGCTGACACGAGATCCCGAACGTAGGACCACGAGAGGTCGAACGGCTCGTCCTGTTGGGCGTAGCGCTCGGCGGTCCGGTCGTAGATCGCCTCCGTTCCCTCCAGTCCCGCCTGCTCGACGGTGACAGCCGACCCACGGACGTCCCGGATCTCCCGTCGGAGACTCTTCGAACAGTTCGCCAGCAGATCCTCGGCCGACCGGTCGACGGCCAGTCGGTAGGTAAAGGCGGTCTCGACATCGAACTCCGCCCATCGGTAGGGTCGAGGATCGGTGTAGGCAGTGTTGCCGATCATGCGGAACAGCGTCCGCGAGTCGTCCAACGAGAGTTCCTCGATGATCCCCTCGGCGAACCGGCGGTTGAGCCGCTCGACTTTGCTGCGTTTCGGGCTGGCCGGCATCAGGATCGGCCCGAGTCGAGGGACGCTAAAGCCCGGCGGGGGCGAGGTCACAACCGAGCCGACCGCGCGTCGTTGGACGAACAGCGGGAGCAGCGCGACCGGGTTCCCCCCGTTGTATCCCGCAAACAGGTGGAGTCGACCGCTCGCGTGGTCGTCGAGGACCGACAGCGCCTCGGCGGTGTGAAACGGTTCGAAGCCACTGGCCGGCAGCGCTTCGGCCCAGTCAGTCGGGGTGAGTCGCTCGATTCGCATGTTGAAATCGCCCGAATAAACTCCAACCGGTGGTTTTGTTACCGACTGATTATCGCGGTTGCCGCGGCGTTATCGGCGGTGTCGGGTGGTCGAGTCGCTCATAGTACTCTCCGGGGGACCCGACCCAGCCGCCCAACTCCTGTGTGCGCTCAATAAGTCGACGGTACAGCGCCGCGTAGTTCGGAAAGTCGAGTTCGCTGAAAAATCGGGGATGCCACAACACCGTCATCACCGCGCCGTTGTCGGCGGCCTCCGCAAGCAGGCGTTCACACTCCCGCCACGCGCCCTCGGGATCAGTCTCGACGGCAGGCAACGCGAGTTCCATGATCGAAAGCGGAAAGACGACGAACTCGTCGTCGAACGGCCGCTTGATCGTGTAACCGTGTTCGAAGCCGTAGCTCTCGGAACTCCCCAAACTGCAGTCGTAGTCGAGGCCAATGGCCGCGTGGTGTTGCCACGTTTCGGGAATCGAGAGATTGAGATAGTGCTGTCGACCGCCCTGAACCG
>JAWOEO010000236.1:0-8058 GCA_046482755.1 Halohasta sp.
GCACGACCGACCACGGTGTGACCGACCGCGACCTTGACCCCGGCCGCGGATCGACGGGAGGGACCGACGAAAGCGGACAGACGGCCCCGGCCCCGACGACCGACGCCGACAGAGTCGACGAGTTCGACTGGCCGGATGAGGCCGACGAGACGGCCGCCGATCCCGAGGAAGCCGCCGACGAACCCGAGGAAGCCGCCGACGAACCGGTCCCGATCCCCATCGAGTAGCCGACCACACCCTTATTCTCGCCGGTACCGAAGCCGACCCATGAGTCTCTCGCTGGATGCGACCCAACTCGACCGCTACTCGCGGCACATCATCATGGACGAGATCGGCCCCGAGGGGCAGGCGGCGCTGCTCGATGGGCGGGTGTTGGTCGTCGGGGCCGGCGGCCTCGGCGCGCCGGTCATCCAGTATCTCGCGGCCGCCGGTGTCGGCACCATCGGCGTCGTCGACGACGACACCGTCGAGCGCTCGAACCTCCAGCGACAAGTGATCCACGCCGACAGCGACGTGGGAACGCCGAAAGTCGAGAGCGCCGCGGCCTTCGTCGGCGATCTCAACCCCGACGTGACTGTCGAGACCTACGAAACGCGGCTCTCGAAAGCCAACGCCACGGGGATTATCGAGGGCGGAGAGTACGATCTGGTGGTCGACGCCTCCGACAACTTCCCGACGCGGTATCTCGTCAACGACGTCTGTCGGCTCGCCGGGATTCCGGTGAGCCACGGCGCGATCTACCGGTTCGAGGGCCAGGTGACGACGCTGGTCCCCGAGGGACCCTGTTACCGGTGTCTGTTCCCCGAGGCTCCCGAGCCGGGGACCGTGCCCGACTGTGCGACCACGGGTGTACTCGGTGTGCTTCCTGGAACGGTCGGCTGTCTCCAGGCGACCGAGGCGGTGAAACTCCTGCTCGGGAACGGCGAGCCGCTGGTCGGCGAGATGCTGTGTTACGACGCGATGGATCTCTCGTTTGAGCGTGTGCCCTACCGGCCGCGCGAGGACTGTCCGGTGTGTGGCGACGATCCGGTCGACTCCATTGCGGGAATCGAGTACAGCGGCGGCTGTGGGGTCGAGGATGTCGACTCGGATCGGGCCGCCTCGCAGTGAGCAGACGAACACGTGTTTTGAAGTATTCGCACAGTCGTATCCCGGTATGGCCAAAATAAGCGTTGAAGTGCCCGACGAACTGCTCGACGACCTCGACAGCCACGTTGGCGAGAACAAGAAGTTCGTCAATCGGAGCGAGGCGGTGCGAGCCTCGATCAGGAAAACCCTCGATCAGCTGGACGATATCGACACCCGACGAGGGCGACTCGATGAGGAATAACCGGCTCGCCCCCGGCCGGTCGGCCGACCGGCTGGCGATCGGTCAGATCGGGCTGGTCGGCCTCTTCGTCACCGCATTGGTGACCGCCCAACTCACCGCCGCCAAACTGTTGGCCCTGCCGCTGCCGATCGAACTCCCGCAGGTCGGCGCGGAGATCGTCCTGCCGGGGGCGGCGCTGGCCTACGCGCTGACGTTCTTCGCCTCGGACTGCTATGCCGAACTCTACGGCCGGCGGGCCGCCCAGATCATGGTCAACGTCGCCTTCGCGCTCAACTTCGTCGTGTTGGGGCTCGTCTGGTCGACGCTGCAGGCCCCCGCAGTCGACCCCGAGTTCGCCGGGACGTTCGCCGCGGCGCTTGCGCCGAGTACCAACATCGTCCTCGGGAGCCTGCTGGCGTATCTCGTCAGCCAGAACTGGGACGTGATCGTCTTCCACTGGCTTCGGGACTACACCGCGGGACAGCACCTCTGGCTCCGGAACTTGGCGTCGACGGCCAGCAGTCAGGCCCTCGATACCGTGATCTTCGTGGCGGTCGCCTTTGTCGCCGCGCCCGTGGTGCTCGGGACCGGTCAGCCGGAGTCGACGGCGGTCGTCATCAGCCTGATCCTCGGCCAGTACCTGCTCAAACTCCTGCTGGCGGTCCTCGACACGCCGGTCGTCTATCTGGTCGTCCGCCTCCTGCGGCCCGGCGGGGTCGACGCTCACAGCGGCTACGTCGCCGACGACTGAGGACGCGATGGCTCGCTCGACCGACTGGTCGACCCACCGTCGACACGCCAAACGCCTGTTCGTCTGGCTCGGAGTCGCCGCGCTCGTCGTCGTATCGGTCACGGTCGTCGCGCTCGGGACGCCGTACCACGGTACCACCGAGAGCATCGCGGCCGTCGAGGACGACCCCCGCGTGTCGGTCGACCGGGTCGACGGCGGCTACGTCCTCGAACCGACGACGACCGACCCCGAGGCCGGCGTCGTCTTCTACTCCGGTGGCCGCGTCCATCCGGACGCCTACGTCGGGTCGCTGGCACCGCTGGCCCGCGAGGCGAACGTGACGGTCGTGATTCCCAAACTGCCGCTCGACCTCGCAGTTGTCGACTACGGCCTCGCCGCCAACGGCATCGGGAGCCACGCTGCCGACAGCGCGATGACCGACCACCCCGCGGTCGACGAGTGGTACGTCGGCGGCCATTCGCTGGGCGGGGCGATGGCCTGCCGGTATGCGTCGACGACCACCGAGGTCGAGGGGCTCCTGCTGTATGCGTCGTACTGCGACGTCGACCTCTCCGAGCGCGACCTCGCGGTGGTGAGTGTGACCGGCAGCGCCGACACGGTGCTGAACCGGACGGCCTACGCGCGGAATCTCGACAACCTGCCAGCCGCAGCGCGGATCGCAGATCTCGACGCGGTGAACCACTCCCAGTTCGGGACCTACCGAGGCCAAGACGCACCGTCGGGAACGAGCTACGAGACGGCCCACCGTCGACTGAACGGGGTCGTCGTACCGTGGCTCCGGAACGAAACGGGACCGCATCCGACCTGATCGTCCACGGAACCCACTGGTAAACGCTATTGGACAGCACGCCGCACGCCAACGCCCCAACCATAGCTCAGGGAACGATCAGCCGGGACTCATCGGCTACCAGACCCGTTACGCCGACGCGCCGGCGTGTTGGGAGGCCGTCGACTGTAGCTCCTCAATTAGGTCCATATCCGCGCCGTGGACGCCGCCGTCGACCGGGTGGGCCAACTCGCGACTCTCGATCAGTTCCCACCCCTCACCATCTACGTCGTAGCTCAGCGCGTGGGCCGTGGCGTCGATCACCAGCACAAGGCCGATGGCGAACCCCGAGAGTTCTTCGAGGTAGACCGGGAAGTTGCCGACGATACGGTCGGTGTCGTCGAGGGCGTCGACTTCGGACTGCTGGAGTGGGCGATCCGGCAGGAGATCAGCGAGAGGCATACACGTAGTATTCAAGAGTTCGATTTGAAGCCGGTGGTTTTGGGTATCGTTTCCCCGCCACATACGTGAACAGCACGCTACACGTGTCGGTTCAGTGGGAGTCGGGACAACCATACCGTTGTATGCGACAACTAATTATTCCTCACCCGCAACTGTCACGTACATGCCGATTTCCGACAAGGAATTTCACGACGGGGCCGTCGACGTGAGCGATGACGATGCAACAGCTACTGACGAGGAAGATCCGATCGAGACAGAAAAGGACCTCATCATCTCGTTTCTGAGCGACCGCCCGGACCGCGCGTTCACCGAACGAGAAATCGTCCTCGGCGTCGATTTTACCCCGGTCCTGATGACCCGGACTCAGAACCCCCTCGGCTCGCTCGCCGATGGGCTTATCGACTTCGCGGGTGACGTGACCGCCACGACGATGGTCATCAACGACGTCGACGAGGCACTGGCTGAACTCATTGATGAGGGACTCGTCAGCGAAAAGGAGATCGAAACCACGGACGGAACGACGGTCTACTACCAACTGGCGTAAGTGACCGGACGTCGACGTGTCAGTATCCGTTTCGAACACAGCGAAATTCACCCTGTTCGGTAGAAATGCGCCGTTCGGGAATCGAACCGGAATCAGACGTGCTCGCACCGCTGTGCGCGACTGATAGGATTCAATTCCCATGGCGATTTTCGTCGTCCACTTCGCTCACGACAGAAAATGCGCCGTCCGGGAATTGAACCGTCGTGAGACGGTCCTGCTCGCCTCGCTCCGCTCGACTGTGCGGGCTGCGACTCACGGGGTTCGATTCCGTGGCGATGTTTCTCGCTCGCGTTAGTGCTTGCTCGAAAACATGCGCCGTCCGGGAATTGAACCCGGGCTAGAGCCTTGGGAAGGCTCTGTCCTACCACTGGACCAACGGCGCGCACCCGAACCGAGGGGGTCGGCACGAATAAATCTCATCATTCGACGCCCGCGTCGACGGCTCTTATAAACAGCAGCCAGTACGCCCGGTATGCGACTGTTCGTCAGCGTCGACCTCCCCGCGACCCTCGCAGAGCCGCTCGAAGCCGTCCAAGCCGAACTCGATGCCGCTGGCCTCCGCTTCACCGATCCCTCGCAGGCACATTTTACGCTCAAGTTCCTCGGCGACACCGACCCCGAACGCGTCGACGACATCGAGACCGTCATCCAGCGGGCAGTCGACGAGGCGGGCGTCGACCCCTTCGACTGCACCATCGAGGGACTGGGCGTCTTCCCCTCGATCGACTACATCAGCGTCGTCTGGGCTGGCGTCCGCGAAGGCGAAGGGGCCGCGGCGTTGAACCGCCTGCAGGCTACACTGGAAACCGAACTCACGACGCTGGGGTTCGACGCCGAGGCCCACGACTTCACGCCGCACGTAACCCTCGCACGGATGGACGACGCCCGCGGCAAGTCGCTGGTCCAAGCGGTCGTTCGGGAACACGAGTCGACGGTGGGATCGTTTCGGGTCGAGGCGGTTCGGCTGACCGAGAGCCGGCTGACCGACGTGGGGCCAGTTTACGAGACGGTCAGTGCGGTCGACCTGTGAGACCGGGGGAATCAATTAAGTAGACGGCATGGGTTCACATAGGCAGATGTCCGACGAGCCCGAGGAGCTGTTGTCGTGGGACGAGACGGTGTTCCGGGACGAACACGTCTTCGAGATCGACTACGTGCCCGACGCCTTCAACCACCGCACCAGCCAGCTCGACAGCCTCAAATACGCCCTCCGGCCCGCCATCAGAGGCTCTCGCCCGCTCAATACGATGATTCAGGGGCCGCCAGGGACGGGCAAAACCACGGCCGTCCAGAAACTCTTCGGCGAACTCGGCGGCGAGGCCGACGTCCAGACCGTCCGGGTCAACTGTCAGGTCGACTCGACCCGATACGCCGTCTTCTCCCGGCTTTTCGAGGGGATCTTCGACTACGAGCCGCCGGCCTCGGGGATCTCCTTCAAGAAGCTGTTCGGCCAACTCACCGAGCGACTGGTCGACGACGAGGACGTGCTGGTGGTGGCGCTCGACGACGTGAACTACCTGTTTTACGAAAACGAGGCCAGCGACACCCTCGGCTCGCTGCTGCGGGCCCACGAGACACATCCGGGCGTCAAGATCGGCGTCGTCATCGTTTCCTCGGACCTCTCGCTGGAGCCGATCGACGAGATCGACACCCGAGTCCAGAGCGTCTTCCGGCCCGAGGAGATCTACTTCCCCCGCTACGGGGTAGAGGAGATCCGGTCGATCCTCCGGGCGCGGGCCGACCGCGGCTTTCACGAGGAGGTCCTCGGCGGGCCGGAACTCGACCGAGTCGCCGAACTCACCGCCGACAGCGGGGACCTCCGGGTGGGAATCGACCTCCTGCGGCGGGCGGGGTTACATGCCGAGATGCGGGCGGCCCGAACGATCGGCACCGAGGATATCGAGGCGGCCTACGAGAAGTCGAAACACGTCCACCTCTCCCGAAGCCTCCGGGGGCTCTCGGAATCCGAGCGGGCGCTGTTGGAGGTGCTGGTCGACCACGACGGCGAACTGGCCGGCGAGATCTACGACGCCTTCGCCGCGGCCACCGGGCTGGGGTACACCCGCTATACCGAACTGGTCAACAAACTCGACCAACTCGGGATCATCGAGGCCCGGTACGCCGACGTGGAGGGGCGGGGGCGCTCGCGCGAACTCGCGTTGGCCTACGACCCACAGGCGATCGTCGACCGACTCGACTGATCGCGGCGGAGCCACAGGCCCGTCCGACCGTATCCGGTAGCTGTTTGTGGCGGGCCGCCGCAGGGCCGGTATGAAATCCACAGGCGGATCCAGCAGCGCCAAGCGTCGTGCAGGCGAGGCCGCGGCCGACCGCGTAACCGACGGGATGGTCGTCGGCCTCGGCACCGGCAGCACCGCGGCCCACGCGATCCGAGCGCTCGGCGAAGCGGTCGACGAGGGCCTCGATATCGTCGGCGTCCCGACCTCCTTTGCCAGCCGCGAGTTGGCCATCGAGCAGGAGGTCCCGATCGCCGACCTCGACGAAGTCGCGGGCCTCGATCTCGCCATCGACGGGGCCGACCAGATAGTTCTCGAATCCGGAAACTGCATCAAGGGCGGGGGGGCGGCCCACGCCCGCGAGAAACTCGTCATGGCCGCCGCCGACGAACTCCACGTGGTGGTCGACCCGACCAAACTCGCCGACCGGCTGGACCACCCTGTCGCCGTCGAGGTGCTGCCGGCCGGCCGCACCGGCGTCGAGCGGGCCATCGAGGAACTGGGCGGCGAACCGGGCCTGCGGCGGGCGGCCAACAAGGACGGCCCCGTGGTCACCGACAACGGGAACCTCGTGGTCGACTGCGAGTTCGGCGAGATCGACGATCCGGAAGCGCTGGCGGCGTCGCTCTCGGCGATTCCGGGCGTCGTCGAACACGGGCTGTTCGTCGGCTGTGCGTCGACAGTGTATGTCGGCAGCGAGGATGGCGTCTCAGTGACCGAGCACTGACGGTAGTCGACGAGCGGATGACTGTCGACCACGCGCCGAGACGACCGACAAGCCACAGGCTGGCGGGCTAGCGGTCGAAAAAACGGGGGATCGGTCGGCCTTACAGGTCGCGGGGCTGGACCGTCTTCCGGTCGTTGTCCTCGGCGCGGCGGGCGGCGTCTTCGAGGAGCTCCTCGACCTCAGCATCGAGGGCGTCGTAGAAATCCGAAGCAACGTTTTTGTCGTTCAGCGCTTCCTTAACGGCCGCTTTGACGATAAGATCTGCCATGCACCCATGGGTACCGAGTCCTGTGTAATAAGGGTTGTTATGTATTTCGTGCCCAAACCGGCTTGACGGTAGTTTCGACCCCCGTATGAGCCAAAACCTGACTGTCGACTGAGGCCGGTTTCGCCACTATTAAATAGGCTCGCCGAACGACAGCTACGACTCGGTGGGCTACCGAGCGGTGGATATGCGAGAGACACTCGAAGCGCTGGCCGCCGGCGAGCTGTCGGTCGAAGCCGCCGAAGCGCGGCTCTCGGGGTATGCGACCACCGCCGCGGGCCGGTTCGACGCCGACCGCGAGCAGCGCCGGGGGATTCCGGAGGGAATCCTCGCGGAGGGCAAGACCCCCGTGGAGGTGGTCGACCTCGCGGAGACGGCCGTCGAGACGACCGGCCACGCGCTGGTGACCAGAGCCGACGCCGACGCCCGCGAGGCCGTCGAGGCGGCGTTTCGATCGACCGGGGCGACCGTGAGCGTCGACGACCGCGCCGCAACGGTCACCGTTACGGGTGAGGCCTTCGACCAGCCCTCGCTGGCGGCGACGGTCTGTATCGTCACCGGCGGCACCTCGGACTACCCGGTGGCCGGCGAGGCCGCCGCCGTCGTCGAGTCAGTGGGGGCCGACTCCCGCCTGATCGAGGACGTCGGCGTCGCCAACATCGACCGGCTGTTCGACCAACTCGAAGCGATCCGGGCCGCCGACGTCGTCATCGCGGTCGCCGGCCGCGAGGCGGCCCTGCCCACCGTACTCGCCGGACAGGTCGACTGCCCCGTCATCGGCGTGCCGGTCTCGACTGGCTACGGCCACGGTGGCGACGGTGAGGCCGCGCTTGCGGGGCTGTTGCAGTCCTGTACGGCGCTGTCGGTCGTCAACGTCGACGCCGGCTTCACCGCCGGCGCGCAGGCCGCGCTGATCGCCCAAGCGATCGACGCCGAGGCCTCCCGCCACTGCCTCCAGGCCATCGCGGACGATATGAAACAAGGATGTTCCACTTGA
>JAWOEO010000328.1:0-3907 GCA_046482755.1 Halohasta sp.
GGTCCCCCGGCTGGTAGCCCACCCCGATGCGTTCCTTCCAAAATTTCTTGAACCCTGTTCTACCGATTCCCCGGGCATCTCTATTGCCTCAACCCTTGGGCAGGAACTTCTTTCCCGCAGCTTTCATCTGCACACCAGCCGGGAGCCGTTGTGGCTGGATGATCGATTGGCCGTGAGGAACACGAGGCCACGGTCGACTACGTCGCCGAACTCACCGGCCGCGAGGACCTCGTCCGCCGCACCTGGCTCGACGAGAGCCTCGAACGGCGCAACCCATACGTCGACCCCCTCAATCTGTTGCAGACTCACCTGCTGAGCCAGACGCATCTCACCGAGGCCGAAGAACGGACCCTCCGGCTGACGGTCAACGGCATTGCCGCCGGGATGAAAAACACCGGATAACTGCGCTCGGGCGGCTCAGTCCCGCGAGAGGTACGTGATCCCGTTCGGATGGGTTCGCACGTCGATCCGGTCGACCTCTTTGCGGGCGTCAGTGTCGATCACCGAGACGTCGTTGGTTTTGTTGTTCGAGACGTAGGCCGTCGAGCCGTCGCTGTCGAAGACGACTTCGCCGGGCCAGATGCCGACCGGGATGCGTTCGACCTCCCACGGTCGCCCCTCGCCGCAGCGATGAAACCGGGTTTCGATAACCGAGACGTCGTTCGACATCCGGTTCGGGACTAATGCGAGCGAGCCGTCGGGTGCGAAGACGATCCCGGTCGGCGAGCTTCCCAACTCGGTCTCGTAGATCGCATCGTGGTGTTTGGGGTCGTGGACGGTGAGTCGGCTCTCGTGTTGGATCGTCACGTAGACGTTGTCGGTCTCGGGGTTGACCGCGACCCCCTCCGGTCCGTCGCCGACGGGAACGTCGACGGCGATCCGTCGCTGCTCGCAGTCGATGACGGTCACGGTGTTGCCGCTGCTGTTGGTGACGTAGGCCGTCGACTCGTCGCCGTTCAGCGAGAGCGTGTTCGACAGCGACTGGTGGGTCGGGATCACGTCGATGACCGCGTCGGTCTCGATATCGAAGACGAACACCCGGCTGTTGTTTCGGGACACTAACCAGAGTTCGTTGGCCCCGGTTCGGACGGCGAGTCCGCTGGGGTGGTCGAACAGGTTATGGTCGATCCGGCCGGTGACCGTGAACGTCCCGTTATCGATGATGTTCAGCGCGTTACCCTGCGCACAGCTCACGTAGCTTTTGGCTGCGTCCGGCGAGCTCTCGACAGTTCTCGGATCGAAATCGGTCTCGATTGTTCCGACCGTCTCGCCGGCCGCGGGGTCGACGATCGAGACGCAGTCGTCGTCCCGGTTGAGTACGAGCAGTCGATCATCCATACCGGGGGACCGCTCCCCAGCGCAAAGCCCCTTTGCACCGTCACGATCGGTCGACTCTCCGGGCGCTGTACTGCTTGGCCTCAGCGAACCGCGGCCGCGGCCTCGCCCATGATCTCGATGGCCTCCCGAAGCGTCGACTCGTCGGTCGCATACGAGATCCGGGCCATCCCCGCCCCGCCCGCGCCGAAGGCGTCGCCCGGCACGACAACCACCCCGCGGTCGAGACACTCGTCGACGAATCCCTCGGGCACCTCCGGCATCGCATAAAACGCACCCCGTGGGGTTGCACAGTCGATGTCGTGGTCGGCGAGGCCATCCAGCAGGATATCCCGCCGCTGCTCGAAGGAGTCGGTCATCTCGTCGACGATTCCCTGCGGGCCCGTCAAGGCCGCTTCAGCGGCGTACTGGGCCGGCGCGCTGGCACAGGCCTGGGCGTACTGGTGGACTCGGAGCATTCGTTCGATGCGCTCGCTCGCGCCGACGACCCAGCCGAGCCGCCAGCCGGTCATCGAGTACAGTTTCGACGAGGAGTTGACGACGACCACGTTATCGCCCTCGGCGTACTCGATCGGCGAGTGGTGGCTGCCGTCGAAGACGGTGTACTCGTAGACCTCGTCGGAGACACACAGCACGTCGTGTTCGTCGGCGATGCGGGCAAACGCTTTGATATCCGCCTCGCTGGCGACCGCGCCGGTCGGATTCGCCGGCGAGTTGACGATGAAGGCGGCGGTGTTGTCGGTGATGGCCTCTTCGACTGCGGCGGGGTCGAGGGTGAGATCCTCGCGGAGGCCGACCGGCACCGGCTCGCCATCGGCGAGTTTCGTGAGCGCGTCGTAGGAGACGAAGCCGGGGTCGGGGATGATGACCTCTTGGCCGGGGTCGACATGGGCCTCCAGGGCGATGTGGAGCGCCTCGCTGGCCCCGGAGGTGGCGATCACGTCGCCGGGGTCGATGTCGACGCCCTGATCCCGCCGGTGTTTGGCGGCGATGGCCTCGCGGAGCGGTTCGATCCCCTTGTTCGAGGTGTAGCCGTCAGCGCGGCCCAACTCGATGGCGTCGACGGCCGCCTGCCGGGCGTGGGCCGGCGTCGGGAAGTCGGGCTGGCCCAGTCCGAGGTTGATGGCATCGTCGCCGGCTGCTTCGAACACTTCGCGGATGCCGCTGATCGCAATGCGGTCGACACGCGAGGAGAATCCGGTCATACTCCTACTGCACATCGCCGACAGGATAGCTTTTGTTACATTCGGCCGGCGATGGTGCTGTCGGAACCGACCGAACGTGGGGGTTGTTCGGTCGGTTGTCGACTAGCCGAACAGCCCGCCACCGTCGGTGTTGGCGGTATGAAACTCGGGATACAGGTCGTAGTGGTCGTACCGGCGGGCGTAGATGAACTTCCCGAAGCCGACCGTCTGAAACGGATCGGGAGCGAGCAGCCCCATGCCGGCGAAGCAGTCCCGAACCTGACACCGGAGGTGATGATCGAGATAGTTGCGGAACTCCGAGAGTGGGCCGGGATCGGCCGGCAGCAGTTCGATCGTCGCGTCGGGCTGGCGGTTGAGTGGGCTGTCGGCCCGCTGGACTTCGTGTTCACCGAGTGCGTTTGGATAGCCGACGTGAATCCCCGAGACGGCGGCGACGTCGACCGGTACCGTCTCCGGGTCGACCCGGTCGACAACGGCTTCGCCGACGGCCTCCCAGTCGGCGAGGTCAGCCTGCGAGATCTCGGTGACCGGCCGGTCGGTTGCGGCCTCGAAGTCCAGTCCGCGGGCGTCGGCAATGGCTGCAGCGGTCTCGGAGAGCGCGTCGGCTTCGAGGTCGACGCCGAGGGAGACGTCGAGTTCGTAGACGACCGCGTCCTCGGCCTGCACACCCGCCGGGAGGTCGACGAGCCGGTCGACGCTCGGGTCGTGGTGACTGCGGAGTTGCTGGTGGAGCGGGCCGAAGTACTGTTCGAACTCCGCCTCCGAGAGGTCGGCTATCGCCTCGCGGACGGCGTCGACGTACTCGGGGTTCTCGGCGTGGTCGACGGTGTCATAACCGTGCTCTTGGTAGACATAATATTTTGCGTAGCGACGGGCTTGCTCGTTGTATTCGTTCTCGTTGGGCGTCCGGTCGCGCGGTTTGTCCGCATAGGCTGCACATTGGTGGTATACAATTTCGTTTGTCGCCTTCTCAATTGTTATTTCGTGTTCCGCACCGTTATTATCAACCACATCAACACCGATACCCTCCTCGGTTTCTCCAGGGATTGTTGCCTTCATTGTAGTAGTCACCGAATTCCCGGTAGATCTTCTGGGTCGTGCTCCGACCCTTCCTTCAGCTCCTCGTACATCCGAGTCATCTCGCTGTACATCTGCTCCATCTGTTGGGGCTTGCTGCCGAAACGTCGGTCGACGCTGTATCCGACGCCCTGTTTGACCAGATCGCTGACCATCCCGCCGACGGCACCGGCACCCGCGCCGACGGCCGTCCCGACCGGACCGCCGACGAGTGTCCCGATCACCGCGCCGGTACCCGCATTCGCCAGCGAGCCGGCCACCCCCTTGAGTGCAGTCTCTGCCGGATCGAG
>JAWOEO010000330.1:0-2575 GCA_046482755.1 Halohasta sp.
TGGCTTATTTCAAAAAGCAGCCTTAATAGAAACAGGAGGGTATCTAACAAGTAGCAGTAAATATAAAAAAGATACCGTCGGCGAAGACATGGAACTTGTCGTTAGACTAACGAAACAGGCGGTGCCTCGTAGACCTCTCGAAGCCGACACTTGTACTCGGTCATCGTGTCGTCGTACTCGGTCTCGAACCACCGCAGCTCGGCGTAGACCGGGGCTGTCTCCTCGGCGAGCCGGCTGTTAACCGGGTCGACCGGCTCGTCGTCGGCCTCCGCACCGTCGTCGGTTGCGTTGTCGGTCGACTCGGTGGGCTCCTCGTCGTCGGCCTCCGGGTAGGTGATGTTCGACCCAGAGGAGAGACAGCCAGCAACCCCAGCGCCGAGCCCCGCACCGGCGATCGCAAGACATCGGCGGCGTGTTGGTTGCATAATTCCGATTGGTCGTTCATACATGATAAACCCAACGTTCAGGAGAGTCATCGCACAACGGCGGCTTTTTTCCCCTCTCGCCCGTAGCCCGTCTATGGCTGTTCACAACGACGTGCCGCCACGAACCCTCGGCGTCGAACTCCGGGAGGAGGGCGTCGTCGTCACCTACGCCGACAGTCGGACCACTATCTACCGGGGCGTTCTCCAGGCGGTCGACGGTCCGCTGCAGACTGCCCCCGGCAAGGAGACCCACATCCTCGTGACCGACCCGACCGAGACCGAGGGCGTCCTGCTGTACGTCAACGACCTCAAAACCGCCGACGAGATCCTCGAAGACACCGGCGTCGGCCGGATCCTCCTCGATGAGGGCGACCGCGAGGAGGTGTTCCCCGGCGTCACCGTCTCCCGAACCGACGGCCTCCGAACGACCGTCGAGGCCGACCCCGAGGCGGCCCGCGGCCGGGTGTTCGTCTTCGTCGAGGACGACTGGGGCGAGGAGAGCTACGAGTTCGTCGACGGCGAGTAGCCGGTTCTTACCGATCAGTAGCCGCCGACTACTTACATACAGGCCCGTAACCGCGGCGGTATGAGTCTTCGAAAACAGTGGCGCGAGTTGGATCGGTCGACGGTGCGGCGTGCGCCCGACGCCTACGGGCTCTACGAGTTGGGCGATAGCGACGGCACCAGCCTCGGGGTCGGGATCGGCGTCCTGCGGGACGCCTGCAAGGAGGCGCTGACCTACGGCCCGCCGTCAGGGTTCGAGCCGGCCGACGTCGACGGCGGCCAACCGGCGAAGGTTCGCTGGGAGCGGGCTACCTCGAAGGCCCACGCCGAGTCCCTCCTCGAGGAGCACCGCTGAGCGGATCGGCGTGTATGATAAACCACCGGCGCTCCTACAGGGGGTATGAGCGAGGATGCGGGAGTCGAACTCACCGTTCGCAGTGCCGAAAAACGGGACGCCGGCCGAGGGATCGCCCGGCTCCCCGACGGAGCGATGCGGGAACTCGGCGTTCTCAGTGGTGATACGGTCGTCATCGAGGGCGAAGCCGCAACCGTCGCCAAGGTGTGGCCCGGCGGCCACAGTGCTGCCGCCGGCTCGGTGCTCGTCGACGCCGACACGCGGACCAACGCGGGCGTCAAAGTCGGCGAGACGGTCCGGGTCAAAAAGGAGCCGGTCGCCGAGGCCCGCCGAGTTCGGCTTCAGGCCCCCGCAGAACTCGGGACGGCCGACATCGACCACGACACGATCGAGACCGCTGTCGAGCGTGGGATCCGTGACCGACCGATCCGAGCGGGCGAGGGCGTCCGCATCGAACGGCTCGCCGGCAGCCGATTCACCGTCGAGACCACCGACCCCACGGGGACGGTCCGGGTCACCGATGGGACCCGAGTGACGGTCCTCCCGGCAGACCCGGTCGACGCGTCGACGTCCGAGGGCGCGGCGGCGAGCACCGGCGAGGCGTCGACCGGCGGAGCGTCGACGCCGCCCGAAACCGATCTTCGAGCCGGTTCCGAGGGACGTACGCGGCCGGCGACCGGCGTCACCTACGAGGATATCGGCGGGCTCAACGACGAACTCGAACTCGTCCGGGAGCTGATCGAGTTGCCCCTGTCGGAGCCCGGCGTCTTCACCCGGCTCGGCATCGACTCGCCGAAGGGCGTCCTGCTCCACGGGCCGCCCGGCACCGGTAAAACCCTGATCGCCAAAGCGGTCGCCAACGAGGTCGACGCCAGTTTCTATACCGTCTCCGGCCCGGAGATCATGTCGAAATATAAAGGCGAGTCCGAAGAGCGGCTCCGAGAGGTCTTCGAGGAAGCCGGCGAGAACGCCCCGGCGATCGTCTTCTTCGACGAGATCGACTCGCTGGCCCCGAAACGCGAGAACGGCGGCGACGTCGAAAGCCGGGTGGTCGGCCAACTCCTGAGCCTGATGGACGGGCTGGACGCCCGCGGCGACGTGATCGTCATCGGCGCGACAAACCGCGTCGACTCCCTGGACGTCGCGCTCCGACGCGGCGGCCGGTTCGACCGGGAGATCGAAATCGGCGTCCCCGGCTCAATAAACTGGGCACACGCCATGGGGATATTTTATCAAAATTATCCGTTAGCAGTGTATTAACCATAGAAGACAATATTATTAAGGATTTTAG
>JAWOEO010000348.1:0-5693 GCA_046482755.1 Halohasta sp.
GAGTCGAGTAAGAACCCGGTACAGGTCCGGGAGAGGCAGTCAGGTCGCGCTGAAGGGAATCGACGAGTGGAAACTCCGGTGAAACGGGGATCGAAGCGTGTCTCGCAACGTTTTTGGGCGGCGCAACCGGACGGTTTACATGGCGAACGATCACCAGCCTTTCTCGGAGAAGCTTCGGGTGCCGGAGGCGCTGACATTCGACGACGTACTCCTGCGTCCGAAAGAGAGCGCGGTCGAACCGGACGAGGCGGACACGACGACCCGGGTCTCGAAGAACGTCCAGTTGAACATCCCGGTCCTCTCGGCGGCGATGGACACCGTCACGGAAAGCGAGCTAGCGATCGAGATGGCCCGACACGGCGGACTCGGCGTGCTCCACCGGAACATGGACATCGACGACATGACCGCGGAGATCGAGCGGGTCAAGCGGGCCGACGAACTCATCATCCGCGACGTCGTCACCGCCTCCCCCGAACAGACGATCCGGGAGGTCGACCGGATGATGAACGAGGCGGGCGTCTCCGGTGCGCCGGTCATCGACGAGGACGACGAGGTGCTCGGGATCATCTCGGGGACGGACATCCGTCCGTACCTCGAGGTCGGTGACAGAGACGAGGTCCGGGAGGCGATGACCGACGAGGTCATCACCGCCGGCGAGGAGATCACCCCCCGCGCGGCGCTCGAACTGATGTACGAACACAAGATCGAGCGGGTCCCGATCGTCGACGAGGACGACCGCCTGATGGGACTCATCACGATGGCCGGGATCCTCCAGCGCCGCGAATACGACAACGCGGTCCGTGACGGGAACGGCCACCTCCGGCTGGGCGTCGCAGTCGGACCCTTCGAGGTCGACCGCGCCCGGGCGGCCGACGAGGCCGGGGCGGACATCCTCTTCATCGACTGTGCACACGCACACAACGCGAACGTCGTCGAGAGCGCGCGCGAGATCAAAGCCACGGTCGACGCCGAGGTCGTCGTCGGCAACATCGGCACGCGGGAGGCGGCCGAGGACGTCGTCGACTTCGCGGACGGCGTGAAAGTCGGTATCGGCCCGGGATCGATCTGCACGACACGGGTAGTGACCGGCGCGGGAATGCCGCAGATCACCGCGATCGCCCAGGTCGCCGACGTGGCGAGCGAACACGGCCTCCCCGTGATCGCCGACGGCGGGATCCGGTACTCCGGCGACGCGATCAAGGCCGTCGCTGCGGGCGCGGACGCCGTGATGCTCGGCTCGTACTTCGCCGGAACCGACGAGGCACCCGGTCGCGTCATCACGATGAACGGCAAGAAGTACAAACAGTACCGCGGGATGGGCAGCGTCGGCGCGATGAAATCCGGCGGCGGCGACCGCTACCTCAAGGACGACAACGAGGACGAGGAGTTCGTCCCCGAAGGCGTCGAAGCCGCGACCCCGTACAAGGGGACCCTCGCCTCCGAGCTCCACCAGCTCGTCGGTGGGATGCAATCAGGCATGGGCTACGTCGGCGCGGCAACCATCCCAGAGTTCAAAGAACGCGCGGAGTTCGTCCGCGTCTCGGCGGCGGGCCAAACCGAGGGCCACCCACACGACGTGATGATCACCGACGAAGCGCCGAACTACAGCCCCGAATAGCGGCCCTCACCGCTTTCACTCGCCGGTCGACCGGGAGTTGCCGTCGACTGACCGTAGTCGCCCGATGTTGTTTCCGACGACTGTTCGTTATAATCAGAATATTTATAAGCACAAAGCGGGTGATACCACGTAGCACAGTCTAGTCTATCAATGGTTATCCGATACTCGCAGCCCTCCATGTCGAACTGGCCACGAAGCAAAGGGGTATTTTCATATGGCCTCGCCTTCCACAGGGAAAGTGTGATTGCCGAGGGATTCAGGGAGCCATGAACGACGACAGCCCACTCGTTCTCGTCGTCGAGGACGAACCAGACTTAGCGGACCTGTATGCCACGTGGCTGAAAGCGGACTACCGTGTCCGGACCGCCTACGGCGGCGAGGAGGCCCTCGAAAAACTCGACGACGAGATCTCGGTGATGTTGCTCGACCGTCGGATGCCGGGACTGTCGGGCGACGAGGTGCTCGATGCCGCCCGCGAGCGGGGCATCGACTGTCCGGTGTCGATGGTCACGGCCGTCGAGCCCGATTTCGACATCATCGATATGGGGTTCGACACCTACTTGGTCAAACCAGTAACCCGCGATACGCTCATCGAGACCGTCGAGGACCTGCTTTCGCGGAACTCCTACGACGAGGGCGTTCAGGAACTCTACTCGCTGGCGTCGAAAAAGGCGCTGTTGGAGTCCGAAAAGGGCCGGTCGTCGCTCGAAAACAACGAGGAGTACCAAGAGCTCTCCGAGCGGCTCGCCGAACTCCGCGAGGACCTCGACGAGACCGTCAGCTCGCTGGATGACCACGACGAGTTCGTCGGCTTCTACGAGGCCTTCGAGGCTCCCGAAGGCGACGAGGAGTTCGAACTCGATTCCGACGACGAATCCTTCGACATGGGCTAATCGGCCCGGACGTTTTCCTGCGTTTCGACAACCGTCGACCCGTAGCCGGATCACAACCGGTGAGAACGGTTTTATCGTGTGTCAGTGTACCATTCTCATGGGTGTGACCGACGCCGTCTGGCGGGTCGAAACCGCGATAGCGGACACGCGTGACCGGTTCGACCGAGAGGACCGCCAGCGCGCCCACTGTCGACGGAGCGCCTACGAGCAGGTCCTCGCCGATGTCGACCGGCAGGCCGGGACCGAGGCGATGTACAGCCTCACTGACTGGATCGAACGGGAGATCAGAGCCACCAGTCGGCTCCCGGCGAGCCACGAGGTCCGGCAGGTCGGAGCCGAGATCTGCCGGTACCGTACCCCATCGCCGGCCGGCCAGTAGTGTCGAAAACGAGCGAGAGCCGGCGTTACCGGTTCCGACAGAACGTCTCGATCCGGTTCATCGCGCTTTTGAGCTCCCGCATGCTCGTCGCGTATGAGACCCGGAGGTGTCCCGCTCCGCTCTCGCCGAAGACGCTGCCGGGGACGACAGCGACGCCTTGCTCCTCCAAGAGGTCCTCGGCGAAGGCCTCGTCGTCGCCGCCACACTCGGGGAACGCGTAGAACGCCCCGCGGGCCGTAAAGCAGTCGAGACCGATCTCCTCGAACCGCGAGAGGACGAACCGCCGGCGGCGGTTGTACTCGGCTTTCATTTCGTCGACGGCGTCCCCACAGCTCCGCAACGCCTCGATGGCGGCGTACTGGGCGGTCGTCGGGGCCGACAGCATCGTATACTGGTGGACGCGGTTCATCGATTCGATGGCCTCGGCCGGCCCCAGCGCGTAGCCCAACCGGAGGCCGGTCATCGCGTAGGTCTTCGAAAAGCCGTTGATGACGATCGTGCGCTCGCGCATCCCCGGCATCGAGGCGATCGAAGTGTGGTCGCCGTCGTAGGTCAGCGCCGCGTAGATCTCGTCGGCGATCACGCTGACGTCGTTGTCGACACAGAAGTCGGCGACTGCCCGAATCTCGTCGGCGTCCATCACCGCGCCCGTGGGATTGTTCGGATAACACAGCACGAGCAGATCGGCCTCCTCGGCCCCCGCAGCCCGCAGTGCTTCGGGTGTCAGCGCGAAGTCCTCGGCCGCACTGGTCGTGACACCCAGCGGCTCGCCCCCGGCGAACTCGATGCCGGGCCGATAGGAGATGTAGTTCGGTTGGTGGATCGCTACGGTATCGCCCGGCGAGACGAACGTTCGCAGCGCGAGGTCGACCGCTTCGCTCGCGCCAGTTGTGACGAGGACCTCCGTCTCGGGGTCGTACTCGTGGTCCCAGCGGCGGGAGTAGTCACTGATTAACCGCCGGAGGTCGCTCTTACCGCGGTTCGAAGTGTAGGAAGTCCGGCCCGCCTCCAGCGAGTGGATCGCCGCACTCCGAGCGGCCCACGGCGTCGAGAAGTCGGGCTCGCCGACGCCAAGGGAGATCACGTCGTCGCGCTCCTCGGCGAGTTCGAAGAACTTGCGAATCCCCGATTCGGGGACACCCGCGACACGGTCGTTGGGCTGGAGCGTCATGGCGAAACCGAGAGCCGATCGTCGCCGTCCCGATCCCCGAAGTCGATGCCGGCCTCCTTGTAGGTCTCCATGATGAAGTGGGTCACCGTCTGGGTGATCTCCGGGATCGGCGCGATCTGGTTGGAAATGAACCGTGAGACGTCCTGCATCGAGTCACCCGTGACTTCGATGGCGAAGTCGTAATCGCCGGACACCAACCGCAAGGATTCGACCTCCGAAAACCGGGCGATCCGGTCGGCGATCTCCTCGTAGCCCGTTTCGCGGTCGAGTTCGACGTTGAGTTCGACGAACGCGGCGACGTACTGATCGTCGGTGTTGTCCCAGTCGACCACCGCCTGATAGCCGTGGACGGTGCCCTCGCGTTCGAGTTCGTCGAGCAGTTCCTCGACGCGCTCAGGGTCGACGCCGAGCTGTCGGGCGATGTCCTCGGTCGACTCGCGGGCATCGGTCGACAGCAGCGACAACAGTTCGCGTTTGGTGTCCATACCTTCTCTGTCCGTTCCGCCCGCATATTATTTGCGACACTCCCGTGAGAACCGATCACAGGGCCCAGTGTGTCGACCAGTTCAGAACCGATAACTTCGCCGGGGGCAGACGGCCGGTATGAGCTATCTCCCGTGGGCACTGGGCGCGCTGGTCGCCTACACGTTCGTCCCGCTGTTGATGCGGGTGGCGACGACCGGCTCGGAGGCGATTCCGAGCGACGTGGCGACGATCATCTCGAACTCGATTCTGGTCGTCGGCGCGCTGGCGGTCGTCGTCGGCACCGACCAGCGTGTCACGCCACACCTCGGCAGTTCGAAACTCCCCTATGCGATCGCTGCCGGCGTCTGCCTGGCTGCCGGTATTCTCGCCTACTACCGGGCGCTGTCGCTCGGTCCCGTCAGCGTCGTCACGCCCGTCTTCGGTCTCTTTCTGGTGACGAGTTCGATCTTCGGGATGGCCTTCCTCGGCGAGTCGGTGACCACACGCAAGATCGCCGGCATCGGATTTGCCGTCCTCGCGGTCTACCTCGTGACAGTGGAATAATTCCCGATCTCAGAGTAGGCCGTCGACCGCCATCACACGGTAGTAAACGGTGGCTACCCGGCCGAGAGTAGGACTCCCATTGTGGTAGTCGGCTACTAATTCTCTGTAGTCGACAACTACTCGTCGACAGCAATCCTTAGATCGTGAGACTGTAGAGCTGTTTGCGCGCATCCCGAAACGACACCCGTGAGTCGACGGCGTCGGCGGCTTCGAGCCGGGCGACCGCCTCTCGGACCGTCCGCGTCGACAGGAGCGTCTCCTCAGCGAGTTCGCTCTGGGTGAGCGAGTCGTGGTGGTCTAGCGTCTTGGCGACGAGTTTCGAACTCGGCGGCAGGTCGCGGATGGTGTCCCACCGGTCGGCTCCGTCCCCTGTTGCCGGTTCCCCGCCTGCGGTCGGATCGTCGTGAACGCTCATCGGTAGCTGTCGGTATGGGATTTTCTGTAATAATACTTTTCTCTTAGATATTACTGTTGAGCATTTTAGGATCGGGGACGGCTGCTGCCAGCAGTGTTCAGCGAACCGTGAGTGTCATATCCGCCATCCACTCACCACCAATATGGAGGTGTTGCTCCGCCTGTTCGGGCTACTGGTGTTGCTACTAG
>JAWOEO010000355.1:0-3216 GCA_046482755.1 Halohasta sp.
ACGACGAACTCGGTTTCGAGTTCGCCGAGGAACTCCCCGAGTCGGGGCCCCTGCGTCTCGTCGAAGAACAGCCGGTAGCCGTCCTCGGGATGGTCGACGAGCGCGAGCTCCGCATCAAGCTCGCCACAGACGAGGGCCACATTCCCGACGACGCAGACGAGTCGACCATCGAGGCCGCCCTCGCCCGCGTCGGGAAGGCCCGAAACTGGGCCGAGCGGATGGACAACGCCTACAACTACCGGCTCCAGACCGATCTGCCCGACGTCGAGTTCGATGACGACGTTGCGGCGGCCCTCGACGTGCTGGCCGATTTCGTGGCAGCGGGCCACGATGGCGAGGACATTCAAGCCGAGATCTACGACACCGCCCGCGACCACGACATCGAGATCGGCGACCTCTTCGAGGCCGGCTACCGGCTGTTCTTCGATGAGACGCAGGGGCCCCGACTCGGGGAGTTCCTCGGCGAACTCGAAACCGAGTTCGTCGTCGGGCGGCTCCGCCGGGAACGCTGAACTGCCCGGTCGCTTTTATATATCGACGCAAAAAGACGGGTATGAGCGAGGAGCGGCCACTGAGCGAGTTTTCATCGACCGATGCTGCTGCTGGCCACGCCGACGGCAGTGACGGTGACGACGCCAAACCGATCGAACTGGCGACGGTCACCTACCGGTGGCGGTCCGAAGGCGCTGTCTGTGCGCAGTGCGGCACGTCGACTGAGACACAGTGGCGCGACGACGGCGCGTTCGTCTGTCCCGACTGCAAGAGTTGGGCGTAGCCTGCGATTACGCTGTTTTTACTCAGCGGAACCGCGTCGACCCGCGCTCGAAGCCCGCTGCCAGCGTCGACTCGTCGAGCGAGCAGACCGTGGGTCGACCGTGTGGGCAGGCAAAGGGTTGTTCGCACTCGCCCAACCGATCCAGCAACTGCTCGGCCTCGTCGGTCGTGAGCCGGTCGCCGGCCTTGAGCGAGGGGTGGCAGGCCAGATCCGCTAGCAACTCTTCCCGTGGGTCGTCGGGCTCGTTCCCGGCAGCGAGCTGGTCTAGCGTCTCGATGAGCGCATCCGTGTCGGCAACACGGCCGAGTGGGGCCGGCAGCCCCGACACGCGGAGCGTCCCACCGCCAAACGGGTCAATCTCGAAGCCAAGGTCGGCCAGCAGGTCGCCGTGGGTCTCGGCGGCCGCCGCGGCCGCGGGGTCGACCGGCACCGTTGCCGGCGGATCGAGCGGCGCGGTCGGCACCCCCTCGTCGTCGACGGCCGCCCGGAGTCGCTCGTAGTTCACCCGCTCGTGGGCGGCGTGTTGGTCGACGACCAGCAGCTCGTCGCTGTCCTCACAGAGCAGGTAGAGGTCACGAAACGGGCCGATGACGCGGATCTCGCCAAATGGATCCGAGCGGTCGACGGCCGCCAACTCCGTCTCTAAATCCGTTGCTGCGGTATCGGCCCGGCGGGCGTCGGCGGTCGTCAGGACCTCCGAAACTGCTGTCTCGACGGCGGCTTCGACTGCTTCGCGTGCGGCGAGGCCGACCTCCTCCTTGGCGGGGTGGACGTTCGGGTCGACCGTTCCGGCCGGTGGCTCGATATCGATTGCGGCGATAGGGTACTGATCCCCGGCGACGAGCGAGCCGTAGCCGCTCACTACCGCCCGACGGAGGCCGCTGTCGGTGACCGGTCGGCCGCCGACCGAGATTCGAACATGGTCGCGTGTCGACCGGGTAACCGACGGATAACAGCAGATCCCAACTACTGAGAACTCGCCATCGTCGAGGGTTGTCTCGTGGTAGATGGTGGTCGACCGACTGGCGGTTCCGGCGTCGTAGACCCCGAGCAAAGCGTCTTGCAACCCGCTGCCGCTCGTCGCGAACGTCTCGGTGCCGTTGTGGGTCAGCGAGAACCGGACGTCGGGGCGGGCCAGTGCGTACCGGGCTACCAGTTCGCTGATCCGGCCGAACTCGGCGGCCTCCCCGGCCAGCGACTCGCGGCGAGCAGGCCGGTCGGCGAACAGGTCGGTGACGGTGACGGTCGTCCCCTGTGCGCGTCCGGCGTTCGAGACGGTTACCCCGTCGTCGACACGAAGCTTCGTTCCGACGGCCTCGCCGTCGTTGGTCACGAGTTCGAGTGTCGCACACTCCGCGATGGCTGCCAGCGCCTCACCCCGGAAGCCGAGCGTCGACACCCCTGTCAGGTCGGCCGTCGTCTCGGACGGAAGTTTGCTCGTGGCGTGGCGTTCGATGGCGCGTTCGGCGTCGGTCCGGGAGAGTCCACAGCCGTCGTCGGCGACGCGAATCAGGTCGGTGCCGTCGCCCACCACGGTAACCTCGATCCGCTCGGCTCCCGCGTCGAGGGCGTTGTCGAGGAGTTCGGCGACGACGCGGGCCGGGCGGGTGATCACCTCGCCGGCGGCGATTCGGGCGACCGTCGCCTCGTCGAGTCGGTGGATCGTCGGCCTGGCCATCCGTTGGTCGACTGCAGTCGCCCGACGAGTTTAGCCCCTTCGGGGCAGTAGGAGGCGACTAACTATTAACGAAGCTCCGACCGGAGTTCGTCGAGCGTGTTGAGCGCCTCCAGCGGCGTCATGCTCGCCACGTCGAGCGCCCGCAGCGCGACGGCAACCCGAACCATCGACTCCTCGTCGAGCGGTTCGTCGATCGCGGGGTCCGGCGTCCCCTCGAAGAAGCCGTCGTCGGGATACGACGCTCGATCGTCCGCGTCGTCGACCTCGAAGGCCTCCTCGGGATAGGAGGCACGGTCGTCGACCGACTCGGGCTGCTCGCTGACCGCTTCGTTCGGCGTGTCGGGGTCATCGGTCGGCTCCGGCCGGGGATCGGCGGGCGTGTCGGCTTTGCTCGGTGCGGTCTCGGAACTGTTCCCGGTCGCGTCCTCGGTTCCCGCGTTGCTCGCGTCGGTTTCAACGACCGACCGCGCGCGGTCGACGACCGACTCGGGGACGCCGGCCATCCGGGCGACCTCGATCCCGTAGGAGGCCGACGACGCACCGGGTGCGACCCGGTGGAGGAAGGTGATCTCCTCGCCCTCGCGGGTGGCCGCGAAATGCCGGTTGACGATACCCTCCCGTTCGTCGGCCAGTGCGGTGAGACCGTGGTAGTGGGTTGCAAACAGCGTCGTCGCGCCCAGTTCGTCGTGGATGAACTCCGTCGTCGCCCGGGCGATCGCCAGCCCGTCGGCGGTGGAGGTCCCACGGCCGACCTCGTCCAACA
>JAWOEO010000358.1:0-3314 GCA_046482755.1 Halohasta sp.
GCAGCAGATAGCACTGACACGAAGGGTGGTAGTTGAGACGTCGAGCCGTACTGTCAGATTGGTAACCGATCGGTCTAGCCCCCCACCCCTTCGTTTCAACTGGAGACGCACGAGAGTGGGGAGGAGGTGAGCTAGAAACTGTTACTGTCGAAGCAAAATCTTTATATTATAATCACCAGAACAGTACCCGTACTGCCCTACTGTTCTTTTGAATATGAGTTGTTTATTATTGTATGAGAGTACAACCAGTCTAGTAATTTTCTAGTCGACGCGAATCCGGTCGACCGCCACACGCCAATTTCGTGTTCCACCCGAAACGAAGGGGTGGGGGGCTAGGCGGCCAACAGTCACACGAGTGATCTGTTTTCCGAGTTGTTTCTCCCGTGTGTTCACACGTCTATGCAAGAACTACCGGCAGTTCGACATTCTACAGATGACAGTCGACTCGGCTGTCCATTCTAGTCGGCTCGGCCGTACTAGTCGATCTATCAACGACTGGCATGCACGGTTTGACACCAATACACATGATCCGACACCGACACTCACGGGTAGTCGACACTCACGACTGGTCGATCTTCCGTGCGAGTCTGAAAAACCGGCTGAAACCCCGGCGATCAGTCGGTAGCCACCGTAATACGGCTGGTGGTCGACCCCTGTCTGACGCAGTGCTTAAGTGGACACGGCAGCCACCATGTGCCATACGCTCCTCTGTACGCGCGGATGCGGGGGGTGCGGGAGCTCAATGATGGGTCTGATAACGAACCTCAAAGACAGCATCTCACGGGTCACAGACCGGCTGTTTGCGTCCGCAGAGCCGAAGCGGATCGGCATCTACGGGCCGCCAAACGCCGGGAAGACGACCCTTGCGAACCGTATCGCACGCGACTGGACCGGCGACGCCATCGGTCCCGAAAGCCACGTCCCACACGAGACGCGGCGGGCCCGCCGGAAGGAGGGCGTCGACATCGAGCGCAACGGGCGGTCGGTCACCATCGACATCGTCGACACACCCGGCGTCACCACGAAAGTCGACTACAAGGAGTTCCTCGACCACGACATGGAGAAGGACGACGCCATCCGGCGCTCCCGAGAGGCGACCGAGGGGGTCGCCGAAGCCATGCACTGGCTCCGGGAGGACGTCGACGGCGTGATCTACGTGCTCGACTCGACGAGCGATCCCTTCACGCAGGTCAACACCATGCTGATCGGGATCATCGAGAGCCGCGAGCTGCCGGTCCTCATCTTCGCCAACAAGACCGACCTCGAAGAGTCGGACGTCCAGCGCGTCGCCGACGCCTTCCCGGACCACGAGACGGTCCCACTGTCGGCCCTGGAGGGCAACAACATGGACGAGGTCTACGACAAGATCGCGGAGTACTTCGGATAATGCCAGAGACAACGCCCGAATCGGACGACGGCGTCCAGATCGACCTCATCAGCGGCTCGCGGATGGCCGGCCTCCGGAGCATGGAGAAGATCCGGCTCATCCTCGATGGGGTCCGCGAGGGAAACATCGTCATCCTCGAAGAGGGACTGTCGCCCGACGAGGAGTCGAAACTCATCGAGGTCACCATGACCGAGATCAGCCCCGATGACTTCTCCGGGATCGAAATCGAGAGCTACCCACGCGCAGAGACGGCCGACCAGAGCTTCCTCGATCGGCTGATGGGTCGGGAATCCACGAAGAAACTCACCGTGATCGGGCCGGCCAACCAGATCGAGACGCTCCACAAGGACGAACAGCTCATCAGCGCGCTGGTCTCCCGGAAGTAGCCGATGCCACACCAGTGTACCAACTGCGGCCGTACCTTCCCCGATGGCTCCAAGGAGATGCTCTCGGGCTGTCCGGACTGCGGCGGCAACAAGTTCCAGTTCCGACCCGCCGGCGCAACTGCCGACGAGCCAGCAGCCGACGACCCCTCGGCAGACGATGGAGCGGACTCCTCACCCGACGCGTCGACTGGAGAGTCGGTGACGATCGACCCCGAACCCGCCGAAACCGCGTCAGCCGACCGTCAGACATCTCCACCCGAAACAGAGGGGTACGGCGACGATGGCGAGGCCAACTCCGCCGAGCCCGCCGCCGCGTCGGGCGAATCGCCGGCCCAGTCGACCGCCCGCTCGGATATGGTCGACTCCTCGGAGCTTACCGCCGCCGGCGCGATGGGACCGTCGACCGAGTCGTCGACCGAACCATCCGGGACTGGCGAGGAGCCAGCTGCCGACGAGCCGACCGCCGACCAGTCGGCCGAGACGCCAGCCGAGCAGTCGCCCTCGGCCGAGCAGTCGACCGCTGACCAGTCGACGCCGGCAGATGAGGAGGCGGAATCGAACCTCCACCGGCTCAGAAAGGAGCTCAACGACCAGTTCGAGAGTATCCGGATCGTCAGCCCCGGCCAGTACGAACTGAACCTGATGGAGCTGTACGACCGCGAGGAGTACATCATCTCGCTCCGCGAGGACGGTCGCTACGTCATCGAGGTTCCCGACAGCTGGGGCGACAGCTAACCCGCAGCACCCCTCTCGCCCCGCAGCACCCCTCTCGCCCCGCAGCTACCCGTTTCATCTCCACGCCCGAATTTTCGACTTTTTGTCCAGTTTCGTTCGACGGTTCCCGTCGACCGTTCGGTACGTGTCCGATTCGAGGCCCCGATCGTTCCGTTCGTCGACGTTTCCGGAAGTGAACAACGTTATGCGGGACCCCATGTTATGACCGTCCATGTTTACCACGGACACGGTAGCTACTCACGGCTGTTGGAGTACGGGCGGCTCGCGGGGGGCGATCGAATGAGAGTCGTCGCCAAGTTCGGCGGCACGAGTCTGGGCAGCGGCGACCGGATCAACCGCGCGGCGGACTCGATCGCCGCCGCCGTTGAGGCGGGCCACCAGCTGGCGGTCGTCGCCAGCGCGATGGGGTCGACGACCGACGAACTGCTCGACGAGATCAACTTCGAGGCTTCTGACGCTGACCGCGCTGAGATCGTCTCGATGGGCGAACGCACCAGCGTCCGGATGCTCAAGGCGGCGCTCTCGGCGCGCGGCGTCGACGCGATCTTCCTCGAACCCGGAAGTGACGAGTGGCCGATCATCACCAACGATCTCGGCGAGGTCGACGTCGAAGCCACCAAACGCCGGGCGGCAGACCTCGCGGGCGAACTCGACGGCGTCGTGCCGGTCATCACGGGCTTTCTCGCCCAGAACGCCGCCGGCGAGAGGGGATGGGCTTCGACGAGGCCCTCGCCGAGGCGCAGGCCCTCGGCTACGCCGAGGCCGATCCCAGCGCCGACGTCGACGGTGGCGACGCCGCCTCGAAG